>CAHJXG010000344.1 GCA_903644035.1 Rhodospirillales bacterium | reverse complement strand
CGGGCGCGGGCACGCTGCGGGAGGTGGGGGCGGACGGCGCCGGGCTGGGCGTCTGGGCCAGCGCCGGCATCGCCAGCAAGCCCAGCAGCGCGGCGGTCACGCGCAGGGTGTTCAGCATCATGCGCTCCGTGGCAACAAAACATGATGTAGCCACAGCCGAGCCGCCGCCCGCAAGCATGGCGCTACGACCAGCGCACCTCGGGCGGCAGGCTCATCAGGATGGCCTCCACGTTGCCGCCGGTCTTGAGGCCGAACAGAGTGCCCCGGTCGTGCAGCAGGTTGAACTCGACGTAGCGCCCGCGGCGCAGCAGCTGGTGGTCGCGCTCCGCGGGCGTCCAGGGTTCGTGCGCCCGGCGGCGCACGATGGCGGCGTAGGAGGACAGGAAGGCCCGGCCCACGTCCTCCGTGAAGGCGAAATCCTCCGTGGCGCTGCCGCTCGACAGGTGGTCGTAGAAGATGCCGCCGGCGCCCCGCGGCTCGTTGCGGTGGGGCAGGAAGAAGTACTCGTCGCACCATGCCTTGAACTTGGGATAGTAGGCCGGATCGTGCGCGTCGCAGGCTGCCCGGAACCCGGCGTGGAACGTGGCGGCGTCCTCCATCGCCTCGGGCGCGTCGAGCCGCATGGGCGTGAGGTCGCCGCCGCCGCCGAACCAGCCGCGGGTGGTGACCAGCATCCGCGTGTTCATGTGGGCGGCGGGCACGCGCGGGCTTTGCGGGTGCGCCACGACGCTGATGCCCGACGCCCAGAAGCGCGGGTCCTCCTCGGCGCCGGGGATCTGGCGGCGGAACTCGGGGCTGAACTCGCCCCAGACGGTCGAGACGTTGACGCCGACCTTCTCGAACACCCGGCCGCGCATGACGCTGATGACGCCGCCGCCGCCGGGGGAGCCGTCGGTGGTGGGCCGGGACCACGGGTCGCGCACGAAGCGGCCGGGCGCGCGGTCGGAGAGGGGGGTGCCCTGCGTGTCCTCGATCGCCTCGAACGTGGCGACCATCTGGTCGCGCAGCGCCTCGAACCAGGCCTGCGCCGGCTGTTTCAAGCCTTCGTGCTCCGGGCGCTCGGGAACTGGCATCTGCGCGGGCTGCCCTTGCGGCATATTCAAGCCTTCCAATCTGCTGAAGGCAAAGTAGTCCTTTCCAGCCGCATGTTGCAGGGGGCTGCGCGCCTCTCTATGACGGCGGCAGAGCGACCATACCGACCAGCGCCCCCGCGGCGCAGTGAGACAGAGGGACCCATGTCCGATACCGCGACCGTCCGCCAGGCCATCACCACGGTTGGAGCCGCCGACCCGTCGAAGCGCGACTTCCTGAAGCTGCTGACCGGCAGCGCCGTCGTGATCGGCGTGGGCGCCATCGTCTGGCCGTTCATCGACAGCATGAGCCCGGCCAAGGACGTGCTGGCGCTGTCGAGCATCGAGGTGGACCTGGCGCCGGTCCAGGAGGGCCAGGCCATTACCGTGGTCTGGCGCGGCAAGCCCGTTTTCGTGCGCAACCGCACCGCCGACGAGATCAAGACCGCGGAGGGCGTGGCGCTCAACCAGCTCATCGACCCGCAGTCCGACGCCGACCGCGTGAAGGCCGGCAAGGAGAAGTGGCTGGTGGTGATCGGCATCTGCACGCATCTCGGCTGCGTGCCGCTGGGCAACAAGGTCAGCGACCCCCGCGGGGACTTCGGCGGCTGGTTCTGCCCGTGTCACGGCAGCCAGTACGACACGTCCGGCCGCGTCCGGCATGGCCCCGCGCCGTCGAACCTGGGCCTGCCGCCCTACGCCTTCGCGGGCGACACCAAGATCAAGATCGGCTGAGGAGAGCAAGCAGATGGCCGGCCTACACAAGTCAGAGTTCGAGAACCAAGTCGTCAACTGGATCGACACCCGGATGCCCATCTTCACGATGATGCAGAAGGAGTACGGGTCGTTCCCGACGCCGAAGAACTTCAACTACTTCTGGAACTTCGGCGCGCTGGCGATGATCTCGCTGGCGATCATGATCGCCACGGGCATCTTCCTGGCGATGAACTACACCGCGCACACCAGCCTCGCCTTCGACAGCGTCGAGCGCATCATGCGCGACGTGAACTACGGCTGGCTGTTGCGCTACATCCACGCCAACGGCGCGTCGATGTTCTTCATCGTCGTCTACATCCATATTTTCCGCGCCCTGTACTACGGGTCCTACAAGGCGCCGCGCGAGCTGCTGTTCATGCTTGGCGTGGTCATCCTGCTGCTGATGATGGCGACCGCTTTCATGGGCTACGTGCTGCCCTGGGGCCAGATGTCCTACTGGGGCGCCACCGTCATCACCAACCTGTTCTCGGCCATCCCGTTCGTCGGCGAGGGGATCGTGACCTGGCTCTGGGGCGGCTTCAGCGTGGACAACCCGACGCTGAACCGGTTCTACAGCCTGCACTACTTGATGCCGTTCATGATCACGGGCGTCGTGTTCCTGCACATCGTGGCGCTGCACATCACCGGGTCCAACAACCCGCTGGGCATCGACGTGAAGACCCCGCAGGACACGCTGCCGTTCCACCCGTACTACACGGCCAAGGACAGCATCGGCATCTGCGTCTACCTGCTGGTGTTCGCGGGCCTGGTGTTCTTCGCGCCCAACTTCCTGAACCACCCCGACAACTACATCCCAGCTAACCCGCTGGTGACGCCGGCGCACATCGTGCCGGAGTGGTACTTCCTGCCATACTACGCCATCCTGCGGTCGGTACCGGACAAGCTCGGCGGCGTCATCCTGATGTTCAGCTCGATTGCCGTGCTGTTCGTGCTGCCCTGGCTCGACACCTCGCCGGTGCGCAGCTCCCGGTTCCGGCCGATCTACAAGCAGCTGATCCTGTTGCTGGTCGTGAGCTTCCTGGTGCTGGGCTACGTCGGCGGTCAGCCGCCGGAGGGCATCTACGTCGTGCTCGGCCGGGTCGCCACGGCCTACTGGTTCCTGCACTTCCTGGTGCTGCTGCCGATCCTCGGCAAGCTGGAGAAGCCGTTGCCGTTGCCGGAGAGCATCGCCCGGCCCGTCGTGCGGCGTCCCCCGCCCGGCGGTGGCGGCGGTCCATTGCCGCAGGGTGCCACGGCGAAGCCGATGGAGAAGTCGTGATGCGCTCCGCTTCCGCCCTCGTCCTAGGCTTGCTGGCGAGCCTGGCCATCGTCCCCTGTGCGTTCGCACAGGGGCACGAGGCGGTCAGGGCGCCCAAGCAGCCCTGGAGCTTCAACGGCCCGTTCGGCACCTTCGACCGAGCGTCGATGCAGCGCGGCTTCCAGGTCTACAAGGAAGTCTGCTCCAACTGCCACTCGATGAAAGAGATGTATTACCGCAACCTCACCTCCATCGGATTGAGCGAGGAGCAGGTCAAGGCGATTGCCGCCAGCGCGACGGTCCCTGGTGGGACCGACGATTCGGGGCAGCCGGTGGAACGTCCCGCTCTGCCGTCGGACCATTTCCGTTCGCCGTTCGCCAACGACAAGGCGGCCCGCTCCGCCAACGGCGGCGCCCTGCCGCCGGACCAGTCGCTGATCATCAAGGCACGGGAGAACGGGTCTGATTACGTTCACGCATTGCTGAACGGCTACCGTGACCCGCCTCCCGGCGTGAAGATCGGCGAAGGGCAGTATTACAACGAGTATTTCCCGGGTAATCAGCTCGCCATGGCGCCCCCGTTGCAGGACGGCGCCGTGACTTATGCTGATGGCACGCCGGCCACTGTCGAGCAGATGTCCCGCGACGTGGTGCAGTTCCTGACCTGGACCTCGAACCCGGAATTGGAAACGCGCAAGCGCATGGGGGTGAAGGTCGTGCTGTTCCTCGCCCTGATGACCGGGCTGACCTACGCCGTGAAGAAGAAGATCTGGAAAGACGTGCACTGACCGGTTTCCGCTTGGGCGGTATCCATCTGGACGGCATGAACGCCGCGCGGTAAGGCCGCGCGGCGTTATCTTTTGTGGGGCGGCATGGCGGACGACATCACACCGGTGATCGGCATCATCGGCGGCTCCGGCCTGTATGACATTGCCGGGCTTGAG
>CAHJXG010000343.1 GCA_903644035.1 Rhodospirillales bacterium | reverse complement strand
CCTCTCGCGGGGCGTTCCGCCGCGATGGATTTGTCCGAGAAGGCGCTTGAGGTTCACCGTCGGCTGTGCCGGGCCTATGGCTGCCCCATCGCCTACTTCCACGCGCTCGACCCGCTGAGCGAGCTGGTCAGCTCCCTGCTGTCGCACCGCACCCGCAACGCCGACAGCGGGGCGGCCTTCAAGGCGCTGCGGGAGCGGTTCCCCGATTGGGCCGCGGTCGTCGCGGCGCCCGTGGCAGAGGTCCAGGCGGCGATCGTGCGCGTCACCTGGCCGGAGCAGAAGGCGCCGCGCATCCAGGCCATCCTGCGCGCGATCCTGGCGGAGCGCGGCGCGCTGTCGCTCGACTTCCTCGCTGAGCTGTCCGTCGAGGACGCGCGCGCCTGGCTGGAGCGGCTGCCCGGCATCGGCCCCAAGACCAGCGCCGCGGTGCTCAGCTTCAGCACGCTGCGCCGCCCGGCGTTGCCGGTGGACAGCCACCACCACCGGGTTGCCGCCCGCACCGGGCTGATCCCGTCGGGCCTGGCGGTGGGGCCGTCGCATAAGGTTCTGGCCGCACAGCTGCCGCCGGATTGGGACGCGCAGCAGGTGTACGACAACCACGAGGTGCTGATGCTGCACGGCCAGCGCTGCTGCTATTTCCGCAGTCCCGCCTGCGCGCGCTGCCCGCTGCTGGACCTGTGCCCGACCGGGCAGGCGCTGATGCACTCCGCCGCGGGTCCTGGCGGCGCCGACCCGGCCGCCCTGCCAGCCTAGGGCTGGCCCAACGCGGCCCGGTCCAGCCAGGCGAGGAGCCGCGCGTTCACCGCCTCCGGCGCCTCCTGCTGCACCCAATGCGAGACGCCGGGCAGGCGTTCGAGGGTGAAGTCGGCGACGTAGGGTTCGTAGCCCTCGGTCAGCTCCAGCCCGAGCGCCGTGTCCTCCTCGCCCCAGACCATCAGGGTCGGCACCTCGATCATCGGCGAGGGGGCGGCGTCCGAGAGGCCGGCGAAGTTGGCCCGGTAGTAGTTGAGCATCGCGGTCATCGCGCCGGGCAGCAGCGCGTTCCGCCGGTAGCGGTCCAGCACGTCGGGCGGAAAGGCCGCCTTGTTGACCGCCATCCCGCGGAAGGCCCGGGCGACGGCGCGGGCGCGCCCGGCGGTCAGCAATGCCTCCGGCAGCCAGGGAAGCTGGAAGAACCCCACATACCAGGACCGCCCGCGCTGCGCCCAGGAGCGGCGCAGGACGCGCCGGAACACCGCCGGGTGCGGCACGTTCATGGCGACCAGGCCATCGAGCGGCCGGGTCCGCTGCATGGCGAAGCTCCAGGTGATCAGCGCGCCCCAGTCATGCCCGATCAGCAGGCGGCGGCGCGCGCCGAGGGCGTCGAACAGGGCGGCGGCGTCCGCCACCAGGTGCCTCATGCGGTAGGCGTCGCGCCCCTCCGGCCGGCTGCTGTCGCCATAGCCGCGCAGGTCCGGGGCGACGGCCCGCCATCCCGCCGCGGCCAGGGCCGGCAGCTGGAACCGCCAGGAGAACCGGCATTCCGGGAAGCCGTGCAGGCAGAGCGCCACCGCATCGCCGTCCCCGGCCTCATCGACCGTGAAGGTCTGGCCGTTCGCCTCGATGCGCCGGGTCGAGACCGCCATGCTCATGCGGCGGGGCAGGCGAGGAGATTCACCCCGGCCGCCTCGACCTGGACCAGGTCGTCCAGCGGCGCCGGGCGGTCCAGGAGGCGTATCCCGCCGGCCGCAGTGATCCGCTCCACAAGCCGGGCCTTCATGGGCGCTTCCTCCGTTGATCCCTGCATAATGGTCGAGGCGCGCCGCGGCCAGCCCAATGGGCCGGGGCGGCACTTGAGGGCGGCACCTTCGAGGGGCGCTTGACAGCGGCGCGGCGCCTGGCTCCAGTCGCTGCGGCGCAGCAGGCCAAGGGAGGCGGCATGTCCGAGGCGAGACAGGGAAGCACGGCCCAAGGCCTCGGCGCGGCCGGCCCGCTCGACGCGGTGATCGTCGGCGCCGGGTTCGCGGGGCTGTACATGCTGCACCGGCTGCGCGGGCTCGGCCTGTCGGCCCGGGTGTTCGAGGCCGGCGCGGACGTGGGCGGCACCTGGTACTGGAACCGCTACCCCGGCGCGCGCTGCGACGTGGAGAGCATGCAGTATTCGTTCTCCTTTTCCGAGGACCTGCAGCAGGACTGGCGCTGGACCGAGCGGTTCGCGGGCCAGCCGGAGATCCTGGCCTACGCGAACCACGTGGCAGACCGCTTCGACCTGCGGCGGAACATCCAGTTCGGGACCCGGGTGGTCAGCGCCTCCTTCGACGAGGCCGCCCAGCTTTGGCGCATCGAGACCGACCGCGGGGACCGCGTCTCGGCGGCGTTCTGCATCATGGCGACGGGCTGCCTGTCGGCCGGGCGGGTGCCGGAGATCGCGGGCATGGGCGAGTTCCGCGGCCCCTCCTACCACACGGGGCAGTGGCCGCATGAGGGCGTGGACTTCGCCGGGCAGCGCGTGGGCGTGATCGGCACCGGGTCGTCCGCGATCCAGTCGATCCCCGTCATCGCCGAGCAGGCGGCCCATGTCACCGTGTTCCAGCGCACGCCGAACTTCAGCGTGCCCGCCCGCAACGGCCCGCTGCCGCCGGAATACGAGCGGGACTGGAAGGCCAGCTACGCCGAGCGCCGGTCGCGGGCGCGCACGCTGAAATCCGGCATCATCTACAACTTCGGGGAAACCTCCGCCCTCGCGGTCAGCGCGGAGGAGCGGGAGCGCGAGTACCAGGCGCGCTGGGAGGCCGGCGGCATCAGCCTGCTCAGCGCCTACACCGACCTGGCCCTGGACAAGGAGGCCAACGACACCGCGGCCGAGTTCGTCCGCCAGCAGATCCGCTCCATCGTCCGCGACCCGGCGGTGGCCGAGGCGCTGCTGCCGACCAGCCACCCCATCGGCACCAAGCGCATCTGCGTCGATACCGGCTACTTCGAGACGTTCAACCGCCCCAATGTGACGCTGGTGGATCTCCGGGCCTCGCCGATCACGCGGGTCACGCCGGGCGGCATCGCCACGCGGGACGCCGAGTATGCGGTGGACAGCATCGTGTACGCCACCGGGTTCGACGCGATGACCGGCTCGCTGCTCAAGGTGAATCCTCGCGGCCGGGGCGGCCTGGCGCTCGCGCAGAAATGGGCGGAGGGGCCGCGCAGCTACCTCGGCCTGATGACGGCGGGGTTCCCCAACCTGTTCACCATCACCGGGCCGGGCAGCCCCTCGGTGCTCAGCAACATGATCGTCTCCATCGAGCAGCACGTGGACTGGATCGCGGACTGCCTGGCCTACCTCCGCGCCCACGGGGTCGCCTGCATGGAGGCGACCCCGGAGGCGGAGGACGCCTGGGTCGCCCATGGCAACGAGGTCGCCCACCGGACGCTCTACCCCCAGGCCAATTCCTGGTACATGGGCGCCAACATCGAGGGCAAGCCGCGGGTGTTCATGCCCTATATCGGCGGGGTCGGGGTCTACCGGGAGACCTGCGACGTGGTCGCGGCGAGTGGCTACGAGGGCTTCCGCCTGACCCGGCGCCAGCAGGCGGCCGCCGCAGAGTGATGCGCCCGCCCCAGCGTCACGCCAGCCGCCAGGCGTCGCGCAGCGCTTCCGCCGCG
>CAHJXG010000342.1 GCA_903644035.1 Rhodospirillales bacterium | reverse complement strand
GACCACGCCTGGATGCTCGCCAACGTGGCCGAGATGGCGCGGGCCATCGCCGCCTCCGGCATCGACCTCGTCGCGTGCCACGGCGACGGGATCGCGTCCAACGTCATGCTGGGGCCTGCCGGGCAAGTGCTGCTGGTGGATTGGGACGAGGCCGGCACCGCCGATCCCTATTGGGATCTCGGCTCGCTGTTCGCCGAGGCCTGCGCCTTCGACGCGCCGGCGCGTGCCGCCTTGCAGGCCTATGCCGGGCGAAGCGACGAGGGCCTGTTTGCCCGCTGCCGGCTCTACGGCATCGCCGACGACGTGGCCTGGGGCATCCGCAGCCTGATCGCCGCGGCGACCACCGACCGGCCGGACATCGAGTTCTTCAAATACGCCCAATGGCGCCTCCTGCGTGCACGGATGAACCTGCGTGACCGCGGGTTCGAGGCCATGCTGCGCACGGTCTGACCGCCCGGAGACAGGATGATGCCAGGCAAACAGATGGGCGACGCCGCGACGGAGGCCGAACATGCCCTGGAAGCGACGCTTGGCCGCGTGCCCGGCTGGACGGATCGGGCGCCGCGATACCAGCCGGTTGGCGGCGGGATCACCAACTCGAACTTCAAGGTCACGATGGCCGGCCCTGGCCCCGCCTTCTTCGTCAAGATCCCCGGGCGGGGCACGGAGGCCTTCATCGACCGCCGTGCCGCCAACCAGGCGGCGATGAACGCCCATTCCGTCGGCTTGGGTCCGCGTGTGCACCATTTCTTCGAGGACACCGGCGTGGAGATCGCCGAATTCCTCGAAGGCATGCGCTCCTGCAACAGCCTGCAGTTCCAGGACCGCCCGATTCGGGACCTGGCAATCGACTGCTACCGGCAGTTCCATGGTGGCAGCCCCTTGGGTCTGACCAAGACCGTCTTCGACATGATCGACGAGCACGTCATGCAGGCGCGCGGCATGGGTTGCGCGTTCCCGCCGGACTTCGCCTGGCTTGACTGGCAATGCCGGCTGGCGCGCGGGGCGCTGGAGGCGGCCGGGCTGGACCTCGTGCCTTGCTTCAACGATCCGATGCCGATGAACTTCATGCTCGACGCCAGCGCGGGCCGGATGCTGATGATCGACTACGAGTACGCGTCCAACAACGACCGTTGCTATGATCTCGGGATTTGGTTCGGCGAGATGTTCTTCACCGAGCCTGTCGAGTTCGAGCTGATCGAACGCTATTTCGGCCGCGTCGACCCAGCCATCGTCGCGCGCTGCCAGCTGCACAAGGCGTTGGCCGACATCAAGTGGGGCTGCTGGTCGATTGTCCAGGAGAAGGCGTCGGTCTTGGACTTCGACTACGCCAAATACGGGGTCTGGAAGTTCATGCGCGCCCGAAGCGTCATGCACGACCCAAGATGGGAGCGTTGGCTGCGCAGCCTGTGACTGGCCTCTCCCTCAAGGCGGGTCTGCAGACCTGAGTTGACCGCGGTGTGCCGAGCCTGCAAGGCGTCGACCGCAAAAGCTCGGTGACGGGTGCGCTTGGGTGTCGACACCAACGTCCTGGTCAGCGCCCTGCTCGCCGCCTCGTCGCTGCCGGCGCAACTCGTCGTGCTCTGGCGTGCCGGCCGGTTCGACCTGCTGACCGCGGCCGAGCAGCTGGATGGGCTGATGCGTGTGACCCGCTATCCGAAAGATCCGCGAGCGCCCCGGGCGTCACCCGAACCGGTAGGCCTATGCCGTCCGCCTGCATGATTCAGTCCTATCTCAAAAACGCGATGCGTTCATATTTCCTTCACAGTTTCCGTGCGAATTGGTGTCGGCTGTGCTACGATGGTCACCATACCCCGAACGGGGACCCTATAAGGACTGTGAGGAACCGTTGATGCGACCAAACCGCCGCAATCTGCTGCTGGCTGCCGCCCTGTCCGCCGGGCTTTCGTTTGGATTCCGTGCCGAAGCCCAGGCGCCGATCAAGATCGGCCTCACCGGCCCGTTCACCGGCGGCTCGTCCAGCATGGGCGTCTCGATGCGGGACGGCGTGAAGCTGGCCATCGCGGAAATCAACAAGGCCGGCGGCGTGCTGGGCCGCCCGCTCGTCGCGGTGGAGCGCGATGACGAGGCGCGCAACGAGGTCGGCGTGCAGATCGCGCAGGAGCTGATCAACAAGGAGCGCGTGGTCGCGACGCTCGGCTTCATCAACACCGGCGTCGCCCTGGCCTCGCAGCGCTTCTACCAAGAGGCCGAGATCCCGGTCATCAACAACGTCGCCACCGGCACGGTGATCGCGCAGCAGTTCGCAGCGCCCAAGGAGAAGACCAACTACGTCTTCCGCACCGCGGCCAACGACATCATCCAGTCCGGCATGATCGTCGAGGAGGCGGTGACCCGGCGCGGCTTCAAGAAGCCCGCCATCCTCGCCGACAGCACCAACTACGGCCAGCTGGGCCGCGAGGACCTGGAGCGCGCCCTGGCCGCCAAGGGGATGAAGGCGGTCGCCACCGAGAAGTTCAACATCAAGGACACCGACATGACCGCGCAGCTCCTGCGCGCGAAGGAGGCCGGGGCCGACGTGATCCTGACCTATGGCATCGGGCCGGAGCTGGCGCAGATCGCCAACGGCCAGGCGAAGCTCGGCTGGAAGGTGCCGCTGGTGGGCAGTTGGACGCTGAGCATGAGCAGCTTCATCGACACCGCCGGGCCGAACGGCGACGGCGCCGTCATGCCGCAGACCTTCATCCAACTGCCCAACACGCCGAAGCGCCGCGCGTTCATCGAGGCGTATCAGGCCGCATACAAGGTCGAGCGCATGCCCTCCCCGGTTTCGGCGGCGCAGGGCTATGACAGCGTTCTGCTGCTGGCGGCGGCGATCAAGCAGGCTGGCAGCACCGACGGAGCGAAGGTCCGCGCGGCGCTGGAAGACCTGAAGGAGAGGGTGGATGGCGTCGTGACCGTCTATGACCGCCCGTTCACTGCGGCCGATCATGAGGCGATCAGCGGCAACATCCCGGTGTTCGGCGTGGTGCGCGACGGTCGCGTCGTGCCCGCGCATGAGGAGGACGTGGCTGGCGAGAACGCCATGCGGGTCAAGCCGCGCGCCTGAGAGCCGCCCCCTCCCACGTCGGCGTGGGAGGGGGTTCGCGCCCCGGATAGGACCGCCACCCCATGCAAATCCTTGCGCAGTTGCTCGTCAGCGGTGTCGCCGTCGGCATGATCTACGGCGTGATCGCCTTCGGCTACCAGCTCACCTTCGCCACCTCGAAGACGCTGAACTTCGGCCAGGGGGAGGCGCTGATGCTCGGCGCGCTTGTGGGCCTCACCGTCGCGAGCTTCGTCGGCTACTGGGTCATGCTGCCGATTGTGCTGGCGTTCGGCCTGCTGCAAGGCGCCGTGGTCGAGCGGCTGGGCGTGCGGCCGGCGATCAAGAGCAAGTCCGAAAGCGGCTGGATCATGGCGACCATCGCGCTCGGCATCATCTTCAAGAACCTGGCCGAGAACATCTGGGGGCGCGACGACCTCAAGTTCCCCAGCCCCATCGGCGAGCGGTCGATCGAGGTCATGGGCGTGCGCGTGCTGCCGATGGAGATCGCCATCGTGGCGGGCGCGCTGGCGATGATGCTGGCGGTCGAGCTGTTCAACCGGCGCAGCGTGTTCGGCAAGGCGGTGGTGGCGACGGCGAACGACCGTGACGCCGCCGGGCTGATGGGCATCAACACCGGGCAGGTCATCACCTTCAGCTTCGCGCTGAGCAGCATGGTGGCGGCGCTGGCCGGCGTGCTGGTCGCCCCGGTGACGCTGACGGGCGCCACCATGGGTTCGGCGCTCGGCCTCAAGGCATTCGCGGTGGCGATCATCGGCGGGCTGAACAGCGGGCTGGGCGTCGTCGTCGGCGGGCTGATCCTGGGCATCACCGAGAACCTGACGGGCTACTACCTGTCCACGGGTTACAAGGACGTGCCCGGCCTGGTCCTGCTGCTGCTGGTGCTGTCGTTCAAGCCGTCAGGCCTGTTCGGCAAGAAGACGATCAAGAAGGTCTGAGCCGATGCCCGCTTTGCTCCGTAACGGCCTGCTGGTCGCCGCCTTGCTGCTGCTGCCGTTCCTGGTCACCAACCCGTATTACCTGCATCTGCTGGTGGTGATCGCGATCTTCTCGATCCTGCTGCTCGGGCTGGACATCGTGTTCGGCTACACAGGCGAGGTCTCGCTCGGCCATGCGGCGCTGCTGGGCATCGGCGCCTACACCGCCGGCATCTTCGCGGAGAAGCTGGGGCTGGGCATGATTCCGGCGCTGCCGGCGGGCGTCGCGGTCGCGGCCGCCTTTGGCCTGCTGCTGGCGCTGCCGGCGCTTCAGGTCACCGGGCCTTACCTCGCGATGGTCACGCTGGCCTTCGGCACCATCGTCTACACGCTGATCAACGAGATGGACTTCCTGACCAACGGCCCGCTCGGCATCACGCTGCGCAAGCCGCTGTTCATCGACCTGCGCGAGTACAGCGAGACCATCCCGTTCTTCGACATGTCCGCCGCCCGGCTGCGCGAGTTCGAGTTCTACTTCGTCGTCGTCGCCTGCCTGCTGCTGAGCCTCGTCGTCGTGAACCGGCTGATCGCCAGCCGCTACGGCCGTGCGTTCGAGGCGCTGCGCGACGCGCCGATCGCGTCGGACTGCATGGGCGTCAGCGTCTATAAGCACAAGGTGATCGCCTTCGGCGTGAGCGCCGGGATGGCGGGCCTCGCGGGCGTGCTGTTTGCCTACTCCGAGCAGTACATCGCCCCCAACAACTTCGGCGTGGAACTCGCGATCCAGTTCCTGCTGGCGGTGACGCTCGGCGGGCGCAAGTCGCGCATCGGGCCGATGCTGGGTGCGGTCGTCATCGTCGTGCTGCCGAACCTCCTGGCCGACATCGAGCTGTTCCGCGTCATCGCGGGCGTGATCGCCGCGGTGGCGGTCCTTGCCGGCGCGGCCAGCCTGCGCACCCATCCGGAGAGCCGGGCGCAGGTCGCGGTCCCGGTGGCGCTCTGCGTCGCGTTCTTCGTCTTCTCACTGCTGCTCGACCGGATCACCGACTACAAGCTCGCCATCTTCGGCGCGATGATCCTGTTTGTCGTCTATTACCTGCCGGACGGCATCTACGGCTTCGTCCGCACGGCCCTGGCGCGGCTGCGGCCCGGGCTGGTGCGCGCCCATGCGGTCATCGACGCGCGCGGCGACGACGCGCATGTCTGGTCCGCCGCCGTGCCGGAGACCGAAGCCGGCCGGCCGCTTCTGGAGGTGCAGCAGGTCGTCATGCAGTTCGGCGGGCTCAAGGCGCTGGACCGCGTGGACCTTTCCGTCATGCCCGGCACCATCCACGGCCTGATCGGTCCCAACGGCTCCGGCAAGAGCACGATGATGAACGTGCTGACCGGCATCTACGTGCCGACCGGCGGCGACATCAAGCTGGAGGGGCGCAGCATCGCCGGGCGCAAGTCGCCCGACATCGCCGCCGCCGGCGTCGCCCGCACCTTCCAGAACGTGCAGCTCTTCGGCGAGCTGACCTGCATCGAGAATGTCATGGTCGGCCTGCACCACACCTACCGCTTCTCGCTGGCAGAGGTCGCGCTGGCCACGCCGCGGGCACGGCGGGAGGACGACGCGGCCAAGCTCCGCGCCGCCAGCCTCCTGCGCTTTGTCGGCCTCGACGCGCTCGCCAACGAGGAGGCGCGCAACCTGCCCTATGGCAAGCAGCGCCTGCTGGAGATCGCCCGGGCGCTGGCGCTCGACCCCAAGTTGCTGCTGCTGGACGAGCCGGCGGCCGGCCTCACCGCGCCCGATATCAAGGAGCTGATCGAGATTATCCGCAAGATCCGCGCCCACGGCGTCACCCTGATCCTGATCGAGCACCACATGGATGTGGTCATGAGCCTGTGCGACACCGTGACCGTGCTCGACTTCGGCCAGAAGATCGCCGAGGGGCCGCCGGCCAAGGTGCAGGCGGACGACCGGGTGATCGCCGCCTACCTCGGCGGCACGGTGGCGGAGGCCGCGTAGATGCTCCGCGTCGAGAACCTCGTGGCCGGCTACGGCAAGGTGCAGGTGCTGCACGGCCTGTCGATGCAGGTGGCGGAGGGCCAGCTTGTCACGCTGATCGGCTCCAACGGTGCGGGCAAGACCACGACGCTGCGGGCGTTGTCCGGCATGATCCGGCCGGAGAGCGGGCGCATCACGCTGCACGGCGCCGACATCGCGGGCCTGCCGTCTCATGCCATCACCCGGCGCGGCCTGGCGCATTCGCCAGAGGGGCGCCGGGTGTTCTCGACGCTTTCGGTCGCTGACAACCTGGTGATGGGCGCCTTCCCGCGCCTGACCGGCAGCCGTCCGCGGGGCGACGTGGCCGCGGACCTCGACCGCATGTTCGCCCTGTTCCCCCGTTTGGCAGAGCGTCGGGCGCAGTTGGCTGGCACGCTCTCGGGCGGCGAGCAGCAGATGCTCGCCATGGCCCGTGCCCTGATGCTGAACCCGGACGTGCTGCTGCTGGATGAGCCGAGTATGGGCCTGTCGCCCCGCCTGGTGTCGGAGGTGTTCGCCACCATCGCCCGGCTCCGGGAAAGCCGGGTCACCATGCTGCTTGTCGAGCAGTTCGCCGCCGCCGCCCTCGACGTCGCGGATTTCGGCTACGTGATGGAGAACGGGCGCCTGTCCGCCTCCGGCCCGGCGGCGGCGCTCAGGGACGATCCCGCGGTGCGCGCCGCCTATTTGGGCACTGCCCACTGAGCTTGGGTTCGCCAGGACGTTCGGTGTCGAGGCCAAAGCCTGACGGCGGCAATCACGCATGGACGTCAGGAGTTCGGCACTTGCTTTGCATTTTCACACGATCACCCTCGCCTGATCCAAGGTGGCCCGGGTGACATGGCGTCGGCTCAGGGGAAACAAGGCGAGCCTTGTGTCAGGCTGGCAACCGCCTTTCCGCCTTCCCCGATCGAAGCCGCCTCCATCCTCTCCCTTGCCCGTCAGTCACCTCCGGTCATGCTGACTTTCGGAGGTGATTTGGCCGGAACGACAAGGCGGGGCAGCGTCGCGGGATGGGACCCTTCAATGGCGCCGTGGCGTTGCCTCCTGTGGCGATGGGGGCTGAGCCCTCTACCCCGCCCGGCGCCCGCCGCGCCCGACTCACTCGCGTGCCCATTTGGAGACCATGAGGCGATGTGTGGCATTCACGCCGTTGCTGACTGACTAGTCTTGTTTGGATTGTCGTTCGCCAACCCGGGATGCCACCACTCGAACAAGGGTCGGAGCGTTCCGTCGAGGGCGGGGGTTCGGGTTTGCAGCAGCAGTGGGGTATCGCGCCGGGTCCACCACATCTGCTGACGTTTGGCGAAGCGCGTGCTGACCATTGCCGTCTCCGCGATCACGGCCGCCACCGTTTGCCGATACTGGTAGCTGTCGCCGAGATCGCCGGAGAGGGCATGGGCGAGGTAGCGCGCGTATTGCACGACCAACGG
>CAHJXG010000341.1 GCA_903644035.1 Rhodospirillales bacterium | reverse complement strand
TGCACCGACGCGCCCGGCGGCGTCAGCACGATCGGCTGCGCCGGGGCGGGCGGCGTGGAGGTGGGAGGCGCCGGCCTCAGCGCCGCGGCGACTGCGGGGGAATAGCTCGCCACCTCGGTGCCCGACGCCCAGCCGCCGTAGCGCGAGCCGCTCGGGATCTGCATCGGCAAGGCGTTCATCGCATACTGCTCGCCTGGCGAGCGCGCGGTCGGGAACACGCCGGCGATCTTGGGCCCGATGCTCGCCACGTAGCGCCGGGTCTCCTCCGGCAGCGTGCGGCTGCGGGTCAGGTAGTCGTCCAGGCGGCCCGGCCCGGCGTTGTACGCCGCCAGGAACCCCGGCGAGCCGTAGATGTCATACATCTCGCGGATGTAGGCCGTGCCCGCCATGATGTTGTTGTGGGGGTCAAAGGGATCGCTGCCCAGCTCGGGATAGCGCCCCCTGAGTTCGTCATAGGTGCCGGGCATGACCTGCATCAGGCCCATGGCGCCGGCGCCGGAGGTGATCAGGCCGCCGCCCCGGCCATACAGCCGTCCGCCCGACTCCTGACGCATCACCTCGCGGACCCACCGCTCCGGCACGTCGAACTTGGCGGCGGCCTCGGCGACGTAGGGTCCCCAGGGATCGCTGGCCGACCCGGGCGGGGTGTAGGACCGGCGGGCCTGGGACAAGTACTGCGTCGACTCCTGCTGCGCGCTGATCTGCGGACGGCTCGCGCACGCTGACAGCAGGGCGAGCGCCGCGACGCTGCCCAGCAGGCAGGCGGTGGACTGGATGCGGGCGGACGAAACTGCGGGAACACGGCAATGCGACATAGACGCGGCCTCCGTCGTGGCGCGGCCGTCAGACGGCCGGAGGGCACGACGGCCCTACATGCCGTCGTTCAGGTCAGCAGAGAGCAACCTGACCCAATGCGTTAGCCTAGCTTGAATTATCTGGCAACAGTTTGTTACGGACTAACGACGTTTCCTGGAAGGGCGTGCGGCGGTGCCGCGGCATGGCGGCGCCCATGCAGTCAGCGGACGGCACGGCGCTGGTTGCGGCGCGGCGCCGGATCGGCTATCGCGCGCCGGTGAGCGCAACCCTGGACCCCCGCGGCACCGCCGATCTCGTGCTGCATTCAGACCATTCGGCCGGGGCACGCCAGCGCCTGGCTATGCGGGACGCGCGGGACGGCTTGGCGCTGTGGCGGCTTGGCATGACGCTGGGCTGGTTCGACATCCGCCTGCGCTACCGCGGATCGGTGCTCGGCCCGTTCTGGCTGACCCTGTCCACGGGCGTGATGATCGGCGCGCTCGGCGTGCTGTACTCGCAGCTGTTCAAGATGGAGCTGCACGACTACCTGCCGTTCCTGGCGCTGTCGCTCGTGCTGTGGAACGTGCTGGGGAGCGTGGTCACCGACGCCTGCGGCAGCTTTCAGCAGGCGGAGGGCATGATCCGTTCGCAGCGCATGCCGTTCACGCTTTATGCCATCCGGGTCATCACCCGGAACCTGCTGGTGCTGGCGCACAACGTGCCGGTGATCCTGGTGGTCTATGCCGCCTTCAACGTCTGGCCGGGCCTGGCGGCCGTGGCGGCCGTGCCGGGCCTTCTGCTGTGGATGGTCGATGGCCTGGCCGCGTGCCTGCTGCTGGGCGCGGTGTGCGCCCGGTTCCGCGACATCCCGCCCATCGTCGGCAGCGTCATGCAGATCGCCTTCTTCATCAGCCCGGTCATCTGGAAGCCGGAGCTGCTGAAGGGGCCGCAGGCGGCGCTGCTGCCGCTCAACCCGTTCTATACCCTGCTTGAGGTCGTGCGGGCACCCTTGCTGGGGCAGGCGGCGGATGCGCAGGTCTGGCTGTCCGCCCTGGGCTACAGCGTCCTGCTCTGCGGCGTGTCCTGGGCGCTGTTCGCGCGCGTGCGCGGCCGCCTGGCGTTCTGGGTCTGACGGGCATGGCCACCATCGACGTCGAGGGCGTGGACGTCAGCTTTCCCATCTACCACGGCAACAGCCGCAGCCTGAAGCGCACGGTGTTCGCCGCCGCGAGCAAGCGCCTGCAGCAGGACGGGCGGCACCGCATCGTGGTGCAGGCGCTGCGCGACGTGTCGCTGCACCTCCGGACCGGGGACCGGCTCGGCCTGATCGGCGGCAACGGGGCGGGCAAGACCACGCTGCTGCGCACGCTGGCCGGCATCTACGAGCCGGTCGTCGGCTCCGTGCATGTGCATGGCAACATCGGCGCCTTGCTCGACCCCAACCTCGGCATGAACCCCGAGCTCACCGGGCGCGAGAACATCGCGTTGCGCGGGCTGTACAGCGGCCTGCCCCGCGCGGCGATCCGGCGCCTGGAGGACGACGTGCAGGAGTTCGCCGAGCTGGCGGAGTTCCTCGACCTGCCGGTGCGCTTCTACAGCTCCGGCATGGTGATCCGGCTGGGCTTCGCGCTGGCCACCGCCATCCGCCCGCAGGTGCTGCTGATGGACGAGTGGTTCCTGGCCGGCGACGCGGCCTTCATGGAACGGGCGCGGGGCCGGCTGGAGGACATGGTGCGCGGCGCCGAGATCCTGGTGCTGTCGTCGCACTCCGTCCCGGTGATCCTCGATTGGAGCACCCGGGTGATCTGGCTGGACCAGGGCCGGATCATGGCGGACGGGCCGCCGCAGGAGGTCATGGACCGGTACCACGGCGTGGCGGCGCCGGAGGCCAACCCGGAGATCAGCCTGGTCGATCAGTCCACGAGCGCCTGATACGTCAGGACGCGCAGCTCCCGGCGGATCGGGTAGGTGGAGCTGGGCGTGAGCTGCGTCATCATGATGACGGCCAGGTCCTCGGCCGGGTCGATCCAGAACGCCGTGCTGGCGGCGCCGCCCCAGGCGTACTCGCCGGGCGACCCCAGGATTTGGGCGCGCGCCGGGTCAAGCATGACGGAGAAGCCCAGGCCGAAGCCGATGCCCTCGTAGTTGCTTTCGCTGAAGCGCGCCTGGCCCATGCTGGCCATGTCCCCGCCCAGGTGGTTCGCCGTCATCAGCTCGATGGTCTTGCGGCCCAGCAGGCGCTCCCCGTCCAGCGTGCCGCGATTCAGCATCATGCGGCAGAACCGCATGTAGTCGCGGCCGGTGCCCACCAGGCCGCCACCGCCGGACGCGATGGCGCGGGACGTGGCGAAGCGGCTGGTTGCCGGGTCGTCCAGCAGCGCGGCGCGGCCGTCCTCCCCGCGGGCGTAGTTCGCGGCGAAGCGTCCGAGCCTGTCCGGAGCCACCTGGAACGCGGTGTCCACCATGCCGAGCGGCGCGATGACCCGGTCGTGCAGGAATTGCGCGAAGTCCTGCCCGGACAGCACCGCCACCAGATGGCCCAGCACGTCGGTCGCGATGCTGTAGTTCCAGGCCAAGCCGGGCTGGGCCAGCAACGGCAGCGTCGCGGCGAGGTCCACGACCTCGGCCAGGGTGCCGTCCGAGGTCTGGAAGTCGACGCCTTGCTCGCGATACATTGCATCGACCGGCGTCGCGTTCATGAAGCCGTAGGTCAGCCCGGCGGTATGGGTCAGCAGGTCCCGGTAGGTGATGCCGCGCGCGGCCGGCACTGGCTCCCTGCCCTCCCCGGCATACACCCGCATCTCCTTGAAGCACGGCAGCACGCCGCTGATGGGGTCATCGAGCTGGAACAGCCCATCCTCATAGAGGATCAGCGCCGCAAGGCTCGTCAGCGGCTTGGTCATGGAATAGATGCGCAAGATGCTGTCCGGCCCCATGCGCAGCCCGCGTGCGATGTCGGCGAACCCGGCATGGCGCTCATAGGCCAGCTGTCCGCGCCGGCTGACCAGCACAGACAGCCCGGCCAGCCTGCCGTCACCGATCAGGCGGTCCATCCAGCCGTCGATCTTGCGCAGGCGCTGGGACGAGAGGCCGGCATGTTCCGGCGTGGCTGCGGTCGCGGTGGTCATTGGAGCCTCCTTGCCGTCGGAACCATGGAGCAGCCCAGCTCAGGCCGCAATGCGTCCGCCTTGGATCGACCAGGGCGGGTGCGGGCCTGAGATCAGGCCGCGTTCTTCGCCGCAGCGTTCACGGTGATGCGGTGGGTATTCGACAACGCAACGCTGTGGGCGCCGCTTGATAACGAACCAGAGACCATTACGGAACAGGACTGGCGTCCCCGACGAGCATTGCGCCGACGCCGCCTTCGGCTCGGGGGCGGATCACCGTCGCTCGGGGCCAGGGTCCACGTGTCAGACTGCCATTTCATCATTTCCTAACACGACGCTCCCGTGAGCAAATGCTAGTTCCTGCCTGCGAATGAAGCAGCCTGTGCCCTTCACGAAACGAATGCGTGTTCAGCGCGCACTTGCACAGGAGTCCGTCATACCTCCATCCATCCTTTGCCGCTCGACGCGCCGGACGGGCCTCGCAGCGGTGGCCGCGCTGGCGCTTGCCGGACACGGCGCGAGCGCCGGGCCGATCACCCCGACCTATTTGGCCGCCACGGTCCAGACACCGAACTTCACGACGACCTGCGGCAGCGCCACGAGCTGCTTCTATGGCACGGAGACGTTCTCGAACTGGGCGGGTGGCAATTTCACCTCAACGTTCAAGACTGGAACGAGCAATTTCAACGCCACCACCTACATCAATGGCGCGTATACGGCCGGCGGAAACGTCAACTGGACCAGGGCGGCGGCAGACCAGTATGGTGGGTCCGGTGGAACACTGCCCTACCCTGAGCTTGCCGGACGGTCAGCAACTGCTGACGCGTATACAATTATATTGACGCATTCAGCAAACATTCCCGGGGTCAACTACTTCGGCATCTGGATTTCTGCTCTCGACGCGAAGAATGGCATACAATTTTATAACAATGGCCAGCTGTTATATACGTTTGCTTCCACTGACCTCCAGGCCGCACTTGGCGCGTGTGGTATAACAAACCTCTATTGCGGCAACCCAACCCTACCATTTAAGGGCCAGAATCCGTCTGAGATTTACGCCTACGTCAACTTCTTTGCTACGGTTGGATATTTCGATCAAGTTGTCCTGTATGCTGCAAATGGTCCCGGCTTGGAGTCATCCAACCATACCGTCGCCTACATCAATCCGGTGGTGGCCAACGGCACAACGTTCAATGCACCGGATCGGCCACCAAGCGCCGCGGTCAGTACCAGGCTCGGCTCCCTGGTGGTCAATGTCCCGGAGCCTGCGACCCCCATCCTGGTGGTCACCGCGTTGATTGTGCTCATATCCTGCTACCACCGGCATCAGGCCGGCAAGGCCGCGGCGCAACGCAATGCCACGGAGATGATAGCGGCGCGCACGAGGCTGAAGCGGCGGAAGCGGTCGCGGCCGAAGCAGTTTGGCTGGCCGGCAGCGACGCCAAGCCGATTCAATGCTTAGCGCCGCCAAAGCGGCCTTATCCTAGCCTGAGATTGCCCATACCGATTGCCACTCAGTCCATGACTGGGCAGCCGCTTCACCGAGCCGGCCTTAGTCCGCCGACAAACGGCTGCGACGGCGTCAACGACCCCGCCGCCCCCAGGCGCAAGCGGCGACGGCGTCAGCCGTGCCGGGTGGTTGCC
>CAHJXG010000340.1 GCA_903644035.1 Rhodospirillales bacterium | reverse complement strand
TCCGACGTGTCCCGCCAGATGCGGTGCACGTTGGCGACCAGCTTGTTCAGCTTGTTGTCCGGCTCGTTGCCCACGCCCCGCATAACGAAGCGCAGGTCGATGGCGGCGTGCCGGCCGTCGGTGATGACTGCGAGCAGGATGTCGTCGCCCGGCTTGGGCGGACCCGTGCGCGCCTCGATGGCCTTGATCCGCGCATCCAGCTCGCGCTGGTAGGCGCGGAACGCGGCGCTCGCCGGCGCGGTCACGATCTGGCGCTTGCCGCCCTGCACCGCCGGCAGCTTCAGGTATTGGCGCAGGTCGTCCTTGAGCGCCACGTCGGCGACGCTCCTGAACATCGCGATCAGCTCGGGGACGTTGACGAACTCAGCGAAGCGCGTCACCGGCTTGTAGCGGCCGGACGGCTGCAATTCGAGTTCGGTGCGGGTGTCGCCGAACAGGCTGGCCCATGCGTCGAACTGGTGGATGCCGCGCTCCGCCAGCGCGTCCGGCTGCATGAACCGCTGCAGGCTGAACATCTCGCCCAGCGTGTTGGTGATCGGCGTGCCCGAGGCCAGGATCAGCGGCCGGGCCGGGTTGCTTTGCGCGATGAAGCGCGACTTCACATACAGGTCCCAGGCCCGCTGCGAGCCGTCGGGATCGACGCCCTTGAGGCCGCTCATGTTGGTTGGGAACGAGAGCTTCCTGAACTCCTGCGCCTCGTCCACGACCATCTGGTCGATGCCGATCTCGCCGATGGTCAGCATGTCGTCCTTGCGGGCGGCGAGCGCTTCCAGCTTGGCGAGCATCACCTCCTTGGCGTGCTCGATGCGCTTCCTGGTCAGGCGGTCGTCGCCGTCCACCTTGAGCAGCAGCGCCTCGTAGGCCTGGACCTGCTCGGCGATCATGCCGCGCTCGAAGGCGGCCGGGGCGGCGATGAACTTGAACGCCGAGTGCGTGATGATGATGGCGTCCCAGTTCGCCGTGGCCGCGCGGGCCAGGAAGCGGGCGCGCTTGTCCTTGACGAAGTTCTGCTCGTCGGCGACCAGGATGCGGGCGTTCGGGTAGAGGGCCAGGAACTCGCGGCTGGCCTGGGCCAGACAGTGGCCCGGCACCGCCATCAGGGCCTTGCCGATCAGGCCGAGGCGCTTCTGCTCCATGACCGCGGCGGCCATGCTCATCGTCTTGCCCGCACCGACCGCGTGCGCGATGTAGGTGCCGCCGGCCGAGACGATGCGCCAGATCGCCCGCTTCTGGTGCGGGCGCAGGCTGATGGCGCTGCTGGCGCCGGGCAGCTGCAGGTGCGAGCCGTCAAAGGCGCGCGGCTGGAGATTGTTGAACTTGTCATTGTAGACGCGGGCAAGGCGGTCTGTGCGGTCGGGGTCAGTCCACACCCAGCGCTCGAACGCTTCCTTGATCCGCGCCAGCTTCTCCTTGGCTGCCTCGGTCTCCTTCTCGTTCAGCACGCGCGTCTCGACGCCGTTCTCCCGGATCGTGTCGTGGATCTGCGGCAGCGCGCTGTTCAGCGCGTCGGACAGCAGCAGGCCGGCGTGCCGCCGCCCCGTGCCCCACTCGGACGTGGCCGCGGCGACGCCCTCGTAGCGGCTCAGGTCGAGCGACCACGCCGCGACCTCAACGGTGTGGCGCACCCGGGTGCGCACGCCGATCACCTCGGCCGAGAACGCTTCCACCACGTCGGCCGGGAGCCACGGCCCGCCCAGGCGCGCGGTGATGTCGGACGGCCGCAGGTCCTCGGGCTGCACGCGCCGCAGCGCCTCCACGTTGCGCGCGAACCGGGGATCGAGCGCAGCGGAGGTTTCGGCTGCGGCGAGTTTGGTCCTGACCGGCCCGGACAGGTAGGCGTCGGCCGTTTGCCACTGCTCGACGTCGCTGATGCTGAGCGCCGGGTTGAGGAACACCGCCTCGTCCAGCTCGGCCGTCACCTCGTCGCGCGTGCGGCCGAGCAGCTCGGCGATGCGGTCGAGATCGACGTGGCCCACCTCGTGCAGCGTCACCGCGAGCGCGTCGGCGGCGGTGACGACCAGCGGGGCGGCCGGGGGGTGGATCACGCGCTCCGAGAAGATCGGCCCCGGCTTGGCGGTGCTGGCGTCCTCATCGTAGTTCTCGATGGAAGACACCAGCCAGCAGTCGGGGTCGTCGAGGAACGGCTGCAGGTTGGGCCGGCGTACCGTCTCGCGCTCCTCGCCGGTCTTCGGGTCGGTCGAGGTGGACACGCTCGTGAGGTTGATCGGGCCGAAGTTGCGCTTGAACGTGTTGTAGGCGACGCGCAGCCGCACCTGGGCCGCGTTCCACGGCTCGTTCGCCTCCTGGGCGCGCAGCACCGCCCGGGTCCAGTCGCGCACCGGGATCAGCGCGCGGAGGATGCGTGCGTGCTTGGTCGGGATGCCCTCGCCGCCCGCACCGCTGCGCACGGCCACCGGCACCGGCACGCCGTCCACCACCTGCGCGAGCTGGCTGTCGAGCACGAGGTAGCTGCCCTCCTTGACCGTGGCGCCCTCGGCGGCGGTGCCGACCACCACGCGGGACGCCTCGGGACGCCGGGCCACGGGGGCATCCGGGGGCGTGTGGATGCTCTCGGGGCACAGGGCCAGCGCGCGGCCCAGCGCTTCCGCCAGCGCCGGCCCGGCGTCGCCGCGGCAGGTGTAGGTGGGACCGAACGGCCCGCTGGTGCGGCCGTGCCTGCCCAGCACCATGTCGGGATGCTCGGCGAAATAGAGGTTCACGTAGAGCGCCGGCTCGCCGTCCTCCTCGGGCACCACCTCCATCAGGCTGTCCCACTCGACGGCACTGGCAGGAGCGCCGGGCGCGCGCTTCTGGAACAGCAGCACGTCCACCACGACCTCGGTGCCGGACGCGGCCAGCATGCTGCCCTGCGGCAGCCGCACCGCGCCCACCAGGTCGGCCATGGCAGCGATGTGCGCGCGGGCCGTCTGGTCAGCCTTGTCCATGGTGAACCGGCTGGTGACGAACGCCCCCAGGCCGCCCGGCTTCAGCCGCTCGACCGAGCGCGCGATGAAGTAGTCGTGCAGGGACAGGCCGAGCTTGCCCGCGGCATCGCCGGCACGCACCGTGCGGTCGCTGAACGGCGGGTTGCCGATCGCAAGCTCGAACGTCTCGGCGATGCGCGCCTTGGTGAAGTCCTCGTTCCTCACCCAGGCGTCGGGGTGCAGCAGCGTCGCGATCCCGGCCGTGCACGGGTCCATCTCGACCGCGGTGAACGCCGTCTTGCCCGCCAGCGCTTCCGGCATCAGCGCCAGGAACAGTCCGGTGCCGCAGCCCGGCTCCAGCACCGTGCCGCCGGCGAAGCCCATGCGCGTCACCGCGCCCCAGATGGCGCGCACGATGTACTCGGGCGTGTAATGGGCATACTGCGTGGCCCGCGCGAGGCCGGCCATCTGCTCGGGCGTGACCAGCTGCTCCAGTTCGGTGCCCAGGTCCTCCCAGCCCGGCCGGAACGCCTCGCCGGGACGGCGGAACAGACTGTTGGCCAGCTCGCTTGCCCCGAAACCGACAAAGCGGGACAGCACCTCCTGCTCCTCGGCCGTGGCATGGCGGTCCTCGGCCGCGATGGCGTGCGCCAGGCGGATGGCCTCCACGTTGTCGGCGGCGCGCGCCTTCCAGCCATGGGCCAGGGCGCGCTCGCCCACCAGCCGCCAGTTGCGCGGCGGCACGCGCGCCGCCGCTGCCGGGGCGGGCGGCGTGTCGTCGGGATCGTCCCCCTCGGGCTCGCGGAAGCGCAGGCCGCCCATGGGGGCGTCGAGGGTGAGGCCGCCGGACAGGGCGGTGGTGTCGAACAAGGACAGCGTGAGCTGGGACGTGCCGGGCGTGTCGGGCATCGGGGATGATCCTGTCGGGCAAGCGCCAGGAGCCCGGCTGTCCCAGCGAAATCGCTGGGGCAGACGGGTTCGGCAGGCGCGGTGAGGTGAGTGGGGGGAACGGGCCGGCGTGCGGGACCGGGCCGGTGGTCAGGTCGTCAGGGGCTGCGGCCGGTTCGGCCGCCAGGGCCTGTCAAGGCCGGCCCGCGGCTGCTCAGCCGTCGAGGGCGGCGCGCACGGCCTGGACGGCCCGGGCCACCACGGCTTCCGTTTCGGGCGAGGCGAGCGCGATCTCGTCCCAGGTTGCGGTGTTGGCCTCGTAGCGCGTCCGCAGGTCGTCGAGCTTGCACTCGGCCTTGGCCTTGGCGGCGATGTCCGTCCACCATTTCAGCCACGCCGCCCCGTCCGGTGCCCGGATGGCCGCCTTGCCCGGGCGCAGGATGCCCCACACCGACGCCGGCGCGGCCTCGTCCTTGCGACGGCGCGTCGCGTCGGGAACCTGGCGCAGCACCGCGGCGGCTTTCGCCGGCATCCCGGTGATCTGGCCGGAGGTCCCCGGCGGTGGCAGTGCCTGCGTGCTGGTGGGCGCGGCGCTGTTGTTGCCGCCGTTGCCGCGTGGCGCGCCGTCCCGTGGCGTCCCAGGCGCGCCGGTTTCGGCCCTCGCCAGGCCGTTGTGCGGGACGGGGCGAGCAGGACCGCGCCGACCCTCGGCATGGCGGGGCGCGTCGGCGACGTGGTTGCCCGCGGCCGTGTTGCCGTCGTCGTCCTCGTCGGCGGTGATGTTCAGCATGGCGCTGACCGCGTAGCGGCGGACGTAGCTGACGGCGGAGCCGAAGTCCTGCAGGCTGTCGCCCAGCGTCGGCAGCGGGATCTCGCATTCCATCCACTGCCCGCTCTCGTGCAGCAGGCGCGTGACCAGCACCGGCCCTCTTTGGGTCGAGACGATGGGCTGCAGGACGCACAGCCCGTTGCCGCCCAGCGCCGCCCGGATGGTTTCCATGATCTTGTCGAGCGTGGCGTAGCGGAAGGTGTAGGTGCCGCCGGTTTTCGTGCGGACCAGCACCTCGCGGTTGCGCGGCGGGCTGTCCAGCGCCGCCTGGGCACGCACGAGGGCGGCCGCGATCTGGGCGATGTCGCTGCTTTCGCGCATCTTGCTCGCGTGGTCGCAGTAGGCGCGCAGGTCCATGTTGGAGCTGCCGGCCGGCAGGTTGGAAGCAACAAGCGTGTCCATCTACTTCGTCCTCACGGTCAGGGTTTCCTCGCCCCGGACCAGCTCGGCGCCGCGGACGGCCTCGCCGGCCTTGAGCGCGGCCAGCAGCGCCGCCTTGTCCGGCTCCCGCCGGGTGCGGACATACGGGTCGGGCAGCAGGGCGGGATCGGCGACCTCCACGCGCTCGCCGCCCTGGCGGCGTGACGCGGTGAACTCGGGGTCGCGCAGGCGGGGGATGCCCAGGTCGCGCATGGCTTGGTGCACGGCCCCTTGCAGCGCCTCGGCGCGCGCTTCATGCCGGCGCTGGCGTTCGGCGAGCTGAGCCATGCGCCCCTTGCAGGCGCGGGCCTGCGCGTCCGCGTCCAGGCTGGCGCGCAGCGCGGCCCGCAGCAAATCGAGCGCGTCGGCGCCTTCGCCGTCGAGCATGTCGAGGAACAGGGCGTCGTCGTCGCGCATCTGCGGGTCCGCTTCGAGCAGCGCGGTTGAGACCTGCTCCAGCAGGAAGCGGGCGCGCGAAACGTCATGGGTGGTCACGGCCTCGAAAGGCATGGCGGTTTCCTTTGTCGGAGGGGGAGGAGTGGCGGCGCACCCCGGAGCGGCAGCGCCGGGATCGCGCGGCATCGGCTACAGCAGGACGCCTTGGGCCGGGGCCGGAGCCGTGCAGGCCAGCCGCGGCGGCGCGGGCCGGGTCGGCAACGGGGAGGGCTTGGCGTGCCGGTCGTCCCAGGTCAGCGCCGGGCACGGCTTCAGCAGGCCCATGTCCATTGC
>CAHJXG010000339.1 GCA_903644035.1 Rhodospirillales bacterium | reverse complement strand
TGAGCAGCACGCCGTGGCGGGTGCAGATCTCGCGCACCAGGGCGTAGTAGGCGTCCGGCGCGACGAGGGCGCCGGTCGCAAGCCCGCCCACCGGCTCCATGATGAAGGCCAGCACCGTGTCCGGCCCCTCGCGGATGATCGCCTCCTCCAGCGCCGCGGCGCAGGCGCGGGCATGACTCTCTGCCGTGTGGCCGGGCGGCAGGCGGTAGGTGAACGGCGCCGGCACGCGCCCCACGGCGCGCAGCAGCGGCCCGAACACCTCGTGCGCGTGCTCGTCGCCCGAGACGGCGAGCGCCCCGAGCGTGTTGCCGTGATAGCCGGGCTGGCGCCCGATCACCTTCCAGCGCGACCCCTGCCCGGTGACGACCGCGTGCTGGCGGGCGAACTTGATGGCGCTCTCGACCGCCTCCGACCCGCCCGACACGATGAAGGCACGGTCCAGCCCTGGCCCGGCAAGGCGGGCGAGGCGCTCCGCGAACTCGAGGTTCGCAGCACTCTCGAACTGGCTGGGGTAGGCGAACACCGCCCGGCGCGCCTGCGCCTCCAGGGCCGCGATGATCCTGGGGTGGCCGTGGCCCAGGTTGCTGGCGACAGGACCCGAGGACGCGTCGATGTAGCGGTTGCCGTCCGTGTCGATCAGCCAGATCCCTTCGCCCCGCGCGATCCGCGGCAGGGGCGGGGCGCCCGCGGGCCGGGTGAAGGCTTGCTGCCCGAAGCCGGGGCGGACCTCGACATCCCTGGGCACGGTCGTATCCATGCTGTGCGCCTCCCTTTGGCCTGGTTTCAGTCTGGCCTTCTCTTGGACACTGCGCAAGAACTGTTGTGCGGAGTCCGCCGCGGCTATGAGCAGGGGCGCCGTGAAACCCGCGGCGGGAGGGCAGCGCGCGTGCATCGCCAGGATTCAGGGAGGCGGTCGCCGTCCCGCCCAGCACGGGCCGCGCCCGTCGCGGTCGGGCTCAGCCGGGAAGCGGTCATCGACGCAGCGGTTGCGGAGATCGACCGCGCCGGGCTGGCCGCCTTCAGCCTGCGCGGCCTCGCCCGCAGTCTCGGCGTGAACGCCAGCGTGGTCGCCTGGCACGTCGGCAACCGCGACGTGGTGCTGGCGGAGGTGACGGCCGCGGTGCTGCGGAACGTCGTGCCGGCGCGCGTCGGCGGCCAGTCCTGGCAGGACTGGCTGCGCGACCTGTTCCGCCGGTTTCGGGCGGCGCTCCACCGCCATCCCAACACCGCCCCGTTGATCGGCGCGGGCATCGTGGCCAATCTCCGGCCCGACCTGCCGCTGGTCGAGGCGCTGCTGACGGCCCTGGAACAGGCGGGCGTGGCCGATGACCGGCTGGTCGAGACCTACAACGCCGTGCAGGCGGCGCTTGTGGGCTTCGTGACCCAGGAGCTGGCATCCATGCCGACGGAAGACCTGCCGAAGTGGCAGGCGGGCATCCAGGCGAGCCTGGCCGCCGTTGACCGGGCCGAGTACCCCCGCCTGGCCCGGCACATGCCGCGCCTGCTGAACCGCGCCTTCGTCCTCCGCTGGCAGAACGGGGCGGAGGCGCCGATGGACGGCAGCTTCGACGTCTACGTGGACTGCATCATCGTCGGCGTGTCAGCGATGGCGGGTCGTCCTGCCTCCTGACCCAGGGCGTCCACCCCATCGCTGCGCTATCGAAGCACACCTCGTGGAAAGCCCATCCTGACTGGACACATCGAGTGCTGCCCGAACCGGACAGCTGTCCCGCTGCCCGCGCCAAGGCCCTCGGGGCCTGCTTAAACAGGCACTTGCTCAACGAGACGCAATTTGCAAAATCAAGGCATGGTAGCTGAAGATATAAGACGTGATTCTAGTTGTGCAGGAATTAACGGGTATATCGGATGCAGGATAGGGCGCTTCGTGGGACCCGCGGACAGACTGCCTGGAGCCTGTGCGAGCCCAGAGCGGGATCGGCTGCACGCATGAGCGCCGCCCGGCAGCCTGAGCCGTACGCCATGGCCGCCGTCCCCGTGCTGGCGGTGGCCGGCATCGGCAAGACCTACGGCGTCGGCGCCGACGCGGTTCCGGCCGTAATGCACTTCGACTTCACGATCAACCGGGGCGAGTTCGTGTCGGTCATCGGCCCGTCCGGCTGCGGCAAGTCCACCCTTTTCCACATGATCGGCGGCCTCAACCCTGGCCAGCACCGGCCGCATCAGAGTCGACGGCGACGTCATCACCGGTCCTCACCCGGCGATCGGCATGGTGTTCCAGGAGGAGTCCTGCTTCCCGTGGCGCAGCGTCGCCGACAACGTCGCCTTCCCGCTGGAGCTGGCGGGCCTGGGCAAGGCCGAACGCCGGAACCGGGCGCAGCGCTGCATCGACCTGGTCGGCCTGCGCGGCTTCGAGCGGCGGCGGCCGTCTGAGCTCTCAGGCGGAATGCGCCAGCGCGTCTGCACCGCCCGCACCCTGGCGGCCTGGCCGAATCTGCTGCTGATGGACGAGCCCTTCGCCGCGCTCGATGAGCAGACCAGGCTCCTGCTGGGCGAAGACCCTGAACATCCAGCAGGAGCTGCAGCAGACCACCCTGCTGATCACCCACAGCATCACGGAAGCGGTGCAGCTGTCGGACTGCGTCCTGGTGATGAGCTATCGGCCGGGCCGGTTGCTGCGCACCCCGCACGTGGACCTGCCGCGCCCGCGGACCTGCTGGCGTTGGCGGCCGGGCTGGCCTTCGGGATCGTGCTGTTTCCGGTGCTGATCCTGCTGTGTGGCGTTGGGCCCGGGTCGAAGGTCGCGATGGGCGCGGTGTCGTGCTTCTTCCCGGTCGTGCTGGCGGTCGTGGCCGAGGTGCGCGGGGTGGCCTCGATGCTGCTGCGCGTCGGCCGCTCGTTCTGCGCCTCGCGGCGGGCGACCGTCACCAAGATCGTGCTGCCGGCCATCGCGGCGCCGCTGGTCACGGGCATAAGGCTCGGGTTCGGCGTGGCGTTGATCGGCGTGCTGCTGGGGGAGACCAAGCTGTCCAACCAGGGCGTCGGCTTCCTGATCATGCAGTCGTTCCAGCGCTTCGACATGCCGGGGATGTATGGCCTGCTGCTCGTCACCGTCGCGTTCGCCGCCCTCGTCAATGTCGGCACCGAGCGGGTGGCCGCGCACCTCGCCGGACGCGGACGGGTCCGGCGCTGAGGAGAGGCGCGGCAGGGCGCGCCGGAGGCGTCGATGACAACAAGCCAGGGGAGGGGAGGCCATGAGGATCGTTGTTGCGGCCATCGCGCTGCTGCTGACAAGCGGCGCGGCATGGGCCGAGGACGTGTTGAAGCTGGCCATCGGCCAGCGCGGCAACTGGGAGAACAGCGTCAGCGAGCTGGGGCGGGACGCCGGGTTCTTCGCGCGTCACGGGCTGAAGCTGGAGATCCTGTATACCGAGGGCGGTGGCCAGACGCAGCAGGCGGTGATCTCCGGCAGCGTCGACATCGGCATCGGCGTAGGCACGTACGGCGTGATGGGCGCCTTCGCCAGGGGCGCGCCGGTGCGGATCATCGGCAGCTCCACCAACGGTGCGCGCGACCTCTATTGGTACGTGCCGGCCGGCTCGCCGGTGAAGACCATGAAGGATGCCGCCGGCAAGTCAGTCGCCTACTCCACCACGGGTTCGTCCACCGACCTGGTGGTGCGGGGCCTGGCCAGGACGCTGGGCATCGAGCTGAACGGCGTCGCGACCGGCAGCCCGGCCGCCACCTTCACCCAGGTCATGTCCGGCCAGGTCGACGTCGGCTGGGCGGCGCCGCCGTTCGGGGTGGAGGCGGTGCAGGCCGGACGCACCCGCATCGTCGCCCGCGGCAGCGACGCGCCGGGCTTCGACACCCAGACGACGCGGACCATCATCGTCAACGCGGGCACGCTGGCCCGCCGGCCCGACGTGGTGGCGCGGTACATCCAGGCGTATCGGGAGGTGCTCGACTGGGAATACTCGAACCCGGATGCGCTGGTCGCCTATTCCAAGTGGTCCGGCATCGCGCCGGACCTGGCGAAGCAGGTGCGCGACGAGTTCTACCCGAAGGAGAACCTGCTGCCGGACCGGGTCATCGGCATGGACGCAGTAATGCGGGACGCGGTCGCGTTCAAGTTCCTGCCGGCCCCGCTCAGTGCCGAGCAGCTGGCCCGGCTGATCCAGCTGCCGAAGGCGCCGTGACCCCCCGTCATTCCTGCGTCAGGGCGGAGGCCATGGCGGGGGTGTAGCCAAGCTCCACGCGGACATCGACGACGGCGATCCCACCGGCCTCCACGGTGGCGATCGCCTCGGCGAACAGGGCCGGAAGCTCTCCCATGTCGCGGGCCGGTCCGAATGCGGCCGCGCCCTGCGCCCGGGCCAGCCCGGCCAGGTCGATCTCAGGGTCGGTCATCCGCATGCCGATCCACTTGTTCTCGACCGGACGGCCGCGCATGCGGGCCACCTTCTCCTGGTGCACCTCGTCGTTGAAGAACGACTGGTTGTTGGTGACGACCATCAGCAGCGGGATGCGGTAATGCGCGGCCGTCCACAGCGCGGTCACCCCCATCAGGAAGTCGCCGTCGCCGCAGATCGACACCGGCAGCCGCCCGGACCCGCGCAGGGCCAGGGCGGCGCCCACGGAGATGCCGGGACCGCCGCCGATGCCGCCGCCGCCGTCCGATCCCAGGAAATCCAGCGGGTGCCGGAATGGCCACGACGCGCCATCCCATGACAGCGGCAGATGCAGCAGCGACACGGCCCGGCCGCCGACCGCGTGGCGCAGGGCGACGGCCATCTGCCCCGTGGTGAACGG
>CAHJXG010000338.1 GCA_903644035.1 Rhodospirillales bacterium | reverse complement strand
CCTCGGCAGCCGCTTCGGCTACGCGCTCCGGCCCGGCGCCGCGGCGCTGTTCAGCCCCGCGACCGGGCAGCGCGTCGGCGAGGCGGCATTGGCGGAGACGGCGCTTGCCTGACATCCGCCTCGACGGCCTGACCCGCCGCTTCGGCGCCGCCACGGCCGTCGATGACGTGAGCATGGTGTTCGCGGAGGGCACGGTCACCTGCCTGCTCGGCCCCTCCGGCTGCGGCAAGACGACCCTGATGCGGATGATCGCCGGGCTGGAGACGCCGACGGCCGGGCGCATCCGCTTCGGCGACCGCGACGTAACCCGGCTCTCCGCCCGGCAGCGCGGCGTCGCCATGGTGTTCCAGTATCCCGTCATGTACCGGACGCTCACGGTCGCGGAAAACATCGAGCTGCCGCTCGCCCGCGACCGCGGCCTGTCGGCGGCCGAGCGCCGCGCCCGGGTTGACGAGGTGTTGAACGTGCTGGACCTCTCGGCGCAGCGCGGCCTGCGGATCGGCGACCTCGACATGGGCGCGCGGCAGAAGGTCGCGGTCGGCCGCGCCATCGCCCGGCGCTGCGACGTGGTGCTGTTCGACGAGCCGACCACCAACGTCGAGGTGCACGCGAAGCTGCAGCTCATCCGCGCCTTCAAGGAGTTCCGCCGCCGGGTGCGCCAGACCATCGTCTATGTGACGCACGACCAGACGGAGGCGATGACGCTCGCCGACCAGATCGCGCTGATGCAGGCCGGCGTGCTGTCGCAATGCGCGGCGCCGCGGGTCCTGTATGACCAGCCCGACAGCGAGTTCGGCGGGTGGTTCCTGGGAAGCCCGGGGATGAACTTCCTTGATCCCCTGGGCGAGGATGGGGGGCGGGTGCGGTTCGCGGGGATCGCCGGCGCGGTTGCGGCGCCATCGGGCGGGACGGCCGGGCTGCGGGCGGGCATCCGGCCGGAGTATGTGCGGGTGTTCGCGCAGGCGGGTGCCGGGCGGGTGGCGGGACGGGTCACGGGCGACTGCATCACCATCGGCGGGCAGCACCTGCTGACGTTGAGCGTGGACGGCGCGGAGTTGAAGGCGAAAGTGCCGCCAGACGGGGGCATGGCGGCGGGAAGCGCCGCCTATGTGGAGTGCCCGGCTGAGCGTGTCATGCTGTTCTGCGATGGATTGCGGGTTGCCACGCCATCGGTCGACCAAGCGGGTGCTCGGTAGCGGCGGTAGCGAGCCTTGGTTCAGGTTACTTCAGGGCTCATAATGGCCGGTCTGCGCCTCATTTCGGACTTTCAGGCACTCGGGCCAGCTGCCCGACAGCGGACGTGGCTCTAGCCACCTGCGGCAACAAGTCTGGCCCGCGACCATGATGTCCGATGACCAGTCTCCTGCTGCCCTTCCGCGGCTCAGGAGATCGTCATAGAGCCCTCAAAGCCGAAAACTGCATCCGCGACTACCCGTATCCAAGCTGACCTCTGATTACGGGGCGTTCTCAGACTTCCCGGATGCAGGGTTGCCGCCCTTCATGGCCGTGTTGCAGTAAGGGTGCATCAGCTCGCAGTTGTCCACGCTTCCCACTCCTCCGTCCTTCACGGGGGTATCGTGGTCGTAGGACAGGGAGTGTATCGGGCTGATCAGGCCTCCGCACTGGGGGCACTTCAGGGCTGTGGCGATGGCTTTGGAAACGTAGGTCTGGCTCTTGGCAGCTTCGGAGAAGTCCTTCGAGGCCTTAGCCTGGCTCAACTCCCACACCGTCCCTCCGACCCCGAGATTTTCGAGCATGGATTGAGGCGTCACCTCTTTCCCCAGGGTGTACTCGTCAATGAGGAAGGAAAACATGTCGGCTACGCTGGCGACGCGCCTATTGGCATGCAGGTTCTGCAGGGTAAGAGTGACAAGGCTCTTGTTTGCAATCAAAAACGCCTCAACCTTTCTTCTCACGGCAGTGAACTTCTTGAAGAAGCCGTCATGGTTGTTGAGGATGGCAGTCGTTATGAGTTGCCCCATGCCGAGGAGGAGATAACGGTTGTGCTTGCCCTGTACGCCGTAATAGTAAACGGCAGGGTGCAGGCCCAGGCTGCCCCCGTTGTTCGTCGTCATGCGCCTGACCACCCTCAGAGATCTTTGCATGAGGGTTATGGTTTCGGCTCCATCGGCGTCCTCGTTGTACTCCTCGATGCGCTTCGGAGCGACACTTGATCTTCCGGTTATGGCCAGGAAGTCGATGAGCAGGGCCAGTGCATTAACCGGAGACACTGAACCTCCAAGTGGGACGTCCAGCGTTCGCACGGGAGAGTCCGCTTCAGGCTCGAACAGGATGCCGTATAGTTCGGCCGACAGCTTCTTCAGCTTATCCTGGTGGTCAGGCTTGAAGTCCGCACCATACTTATGCCCGCTTCCGGCGCGGATGATGGAACGTGCCGCTATAGCAATTGGGCGCTTCCGGTTCTTGATGAGCGTGGTCTCGACGTCATCCAGGATGGTGCCCTGGAAGTTGATTTTGTAGAATGACGACTCTGCCTTTTCCTTGCTTCCCACCACCCACTGCAAGGTGATGACCCTCTTGAACATACGGTTGGCCCGCTGAAGCTTGATGGTATCCTTCATCCCCGTCTCGGCCACCATTGCGGCGAGGTCTGAAAATCGGCCGATCTCACGCTCCACAAGGTTACGCGCCGTCTTCGCAATCTGCTTCTGGTCCCTCGATATCACGCCGTTGTAGAAGCGCTGGGAAATAAAGCCATCGCCGTAATCGTCGGCAATCCAGGCTTTGAGTGCGCTTAACCTGTGCCCTCCGTCGATGACGAATATATATGCTGTAGAGTCCCACAGGATGAGGGAAGGCACTAGTTCGTCGTCTAGGAAACTCTTAATGAGGTCGCAGATTTGGCCTGCTGACCAATGATTTGACTCACGCTGGAAGTCTGGCTTGCGTAGGGTCCGGAAGATGGGCGCCTTATCACTCAGGTTGTCGAGCCCGATGCTCGTAAACCGTTCTTGCTGTGTGTCAGCTTCTGTTACCGCGAAGTCGGCGCGAGGTATCATGGCATCAAGGTTCACACGCTTCGACATCGTCTGCTTCGCCCTGCCCGCATGGTTTCGGTGACGCTCCCGCTGGGGGAGAAAGTGCCTCATACCACACCGCGCGCCAGGCACACGCACCGCCTCCGCTGACTGCCAGCACCGATTCTGAATAGGCGCGAGCTCACCCCCCTGATCTTCGTGTTCGTTAAGCAACTTGCGACGCCGATGGGCCTCGGAACCCCGCACTGACGCACACCTGGACGCCGGGATCGCGCCCAGCGCGGCCGTTTATGTGGTTCCGCGTGAGTTCCAGAATCGGTCATTCACTGTAAAAAAACTCGCCGAGGCGGAACTCGGCTGCACCCTGTTTTTCAGTTTCGGTTTAGCCCTTGCTCGCCGCGCGTAAGCAGGATGCGTTTCCAAAACGCCTCGCGAGAAAGGATGAATTCGTCAGCAGTCCGGCTAGATCGATGCTCCAGTAATGCGAAGCGAAAGTTAGCCCGGCAATAATCGAGCGTCGGATTCAAAATAAGAGCGCGCAATTCGACATTGCCGCCATGCCCGCTGAAGGCGTAATTGTACCAACGGGACCAGATGCCCTGGTCGCTGTAAGCCGAGCCGACATATCGCTTGCCTGTCAGCGTGTCGCTGATCAGGTAGATGCCTTTGATGTTTTCGAGGGCGCCTTTCCAGTCTGGACGGTCGTTCCTGACCAACGCTTCCAATTCTTCGAATGACAGGTCGATATCGTCGTAGCCGGGGAGTCGGCGTCCCGAGTAAGGTTCGCGAAGGATCTCATGGACTTTGAACAAGCCGTAGTGGTTCTCGAAATTCACGCGCGTCGTGCGGCCACGATAAGGGGAGTGGATTTTCAGCCGGCCGGTAAAGCAGGCTCCCTTCTTCAGGAGTGTCACTTCATAGCTGTCCGAGTGACGAGCCGTGACCTCGAACACGCCGCCAAACAGCCAGCTATCAGTCTCATGATAGAATTGAGTAAGAGAAAAGATGTATTGACGATTGAAGTCGTTGCGACCAGGCCAGTACTCTTGCCACCCTTTCCATTCATTTTTATCTCTTACGAAAACCTCAAGGGGTTGAATAACCTTGTCTCATCTAGCAAAATGGACTTTGTAGTCACTTAAGTTATCAATCTGCCATATGTCACTCAAGGCGATATCCATTGTCATTCTCACCATTTCTGGAAAGGCGCAATCTGCTCTTCTTGCTTATTCCCGCAGTGTTGCTCCGGTCAGCGTGTAATGTGGAAAGCCACCCGCTCATACCCGGGAAAGTAGTAGGGGGGAATGGCAGCCTCTTGCCCATATGCCCTTAAACCCGCCCTTCCGCTTACGGCCATCAATGTCCCGGGGCGCAGTGCGATACGGCCGCCGTCAGGGCCGTCTGGTTGATCGCGAGTTCAATGTCATCTGGAGTCCGCCAGGTCAGGGACCGAACCGGACCAAACTCGCTTTCCTCGTGCGGCCGCCCGAAGCGCGCGACCAGGCTGTCGCGGAGCTTGCCCACATCGCCGCCCATCGCGTTGTACATCACGCATGTCAGCCCGCCGCCGTGCGTG
>CAHJXG010000337.1 GCA_903644035.1 Rhodospirillales bacterium | reverse complement strand
CGGCGCAGGCCCGGCCGATGCCGGACCCGGCCCCCGTCACCAGGGCGGCGCGCGGCGCTCCCGTCACGGCCCCGCCGCCACTCGGAAGCGCCGCCCGACCTGCCGGGCCAGCGTTTGGGCAGGCAGCTCGACGCCCCGGTAGAACAGGGCTGCCACAAGGAAGGAAAGGAGGGCGCCGGTCGCCGCAATCACCGATAGGGGCAGCTTGTCGTGGAGCGCGTGCAATGCCGCCTGCAGGATGACCGTGTGGACCAGATAGAGGCTGAACGAGATCTTGCCGATCCAGGTCAGCAGCCGGCTGGTCAGCACGGTGCGGAACCGGCCGGGCTGCTGGGCCAGCATGATCAGGAACACCGAGCCGACGAAGACCGCCATGTCGGACTCGAGCGAGAACAAGGCGAGCGCGGCAAGCGCGGCGAGCCGCCGGTCCCACGGTTCCATCAGCCATGTCACCGGCCCGGCCAACGCAAGGGACGCCCCTGTCAGCAGCGCCAGCGAGAAGTACAGGCTGACGAAGGGTGAGAACGGCAGGGTCGGGCCGAGCTGAACCGTGTCCTGGCCGACCAGGAAGGCGGCGGCGCCATGCGTGGCGATGCCGATCAGGAGCAGGCGGAGCGGATGGTGACGGAAGATCAGCACCAAGGGCAGCAGCACCGAGATCCGCCACTCGTGCACCAGCGACCAGAGCACGACGTTCAGGCGGAGGTCGGGGTCCGCGCCGAACAGGAAGACATGCTCAAGCACGTTCACGGGCGTGGGCGGCGCCCACCAGGTGTAGAGCGTATGCGGGCGCAGCGTCTCCAGCACGACGGGATCGAACAGGATGGCGTAGAGGCCGACCGACAGCAGCACCGACGCCGCGACCGGCAGCAGGAGCCGGACGGTTCGCTGCAGGGCGAACTGCAAGAGGCTCGTCCGGGGGGAGCGCAGCAGGCTCAGGGTGAGGACGTAGCCGCTCAGCACGAAGAAGAACAGCACCGGCGCACGCCCGTCCTCGAAGATCTGCAGCGGCGTCCGCTCGACCAGCACGGAGACGAAGTGGCTCCTGGGCAGCGCCCAGCCGGTCATCTTCAGCACGTGGCTGCAAAGCACGACCAGGGCGGCGATCCCCCGGACGGAGTCGAGCTCCGGCAGCCGGGTGGTCGAGACGAGGCTTGCCGGGCGGCAGCCCTCCGTGTCGGTTCCACTCATGCTGAGCGGAAGACGGGCGGAGCCGGAGCCGTGCACGCAATGGCCGGCGCCAGGATGATCAGCACGGTGCGTCAAATCCGAAAGGCCCATCCTCACTCGACCGGCGGCAACAGGCCATGCTCCAGCGTCTCCCAACGGTGGCCGGCCTTTCTCTCCGGGAGAGACGAAGGCCCATCTCGCATGACCTCCTTCGCGGGCGCCGGTCAACGGGACAGGCCATCTCACGACGTTCCAGACTCAGTTTGCGTACAAAGCGCGAAGCTGTAAGGTGGGGAGCTATACGTGCTTTGGTCAATGGGTCTGACAAGTGTCATAGTGCCTAGATAGCCAGGTATTGATGCTGTTGAAATTATATGTTGTTCGTAATGTCATGGGTGGGATTGGCGAGCCGTCGACCTACCAAAATAATTTATTTTCTGTAACGATTAGTCGAATTAGTCGCATCCTTGGTAGAACCCTCCGCGTCATTGGCGGTGACGCTGTATCCTGGACAAGCACAGAATGTTCATTGACGCATCACGGCGGCCGGAACCCGACTCTGCCAGCAAGGTGCTGGTCGTCTTCCAGACGCACGTGTTCGGGCGGCAGGTCAGACGGGCGTTCATGGCGATCAGCCGCTCCCTGCCGTCCGGTTTCGAGGCGATCGTGCTCGTCCACCTGTCGCCGAAGGTGCCCGTGCCGCCGCTGCTTGAAACCGTGCCTCACCTCGTGGTCAGGACACCGGACATCCGGGTCGCCGAGTATACGGTGAAATCAGGCCTGGACCGGCTCGGCTGGGCCATCTGGAACGGCGGTCACACGGACCTTCCCCTGCTGCGCCTGGCGCATGCAAAGCCTGGCTACGCCTATTACTGGGGCATCGAGTACGACGTCCGATACACCGGCTCGTGGCGGATGTTCTTTCAACGCTACGACGACAGCGACGCGGATTTCTTGGGGGCCAACATCCGTGATGCCGTGAACGACCCGAAATGGCACTGGTGGGACACCCTGGTTGTCCCCCCTGGCGTCCCGCCACCGGCCGGTCCCGCGCTTCTCTGCAGCTTCATGCCGGTCTACCGGGTATCCTCCCGTCTTGTTCAGGCTGTCGACCACGCCTATCGCACGGGCTGGTCGGGCCATAGCGAGGTCACGTGGCCGACGCTCGCGCGCCATTTCGGCATGACGATCGCCGACCTTGGCGGGGAGGGCGCGTATGTCCGGCCCCAGGATCGTGGGCACGTCTACACCAACAACACCGATAACTACCTGCTCTCGCCCGGCACCTATGTCTTCAAGCCGGTGAAGCACGTGTGCTGGCAGCGGAACATGCTCTGGCATCCCGTGAAGCCGGTGGGTCCGACATTGCAGGAGGACTGCGAGTGGCTTCGCAACAAGCTCAGGGGGGCGGTGAGGAGGGGAGCCACGGCCTTTGCCGGCCAGGCCTCGGACCGGCCGGAGCAGGGCGCGTTCTCATCGCGGGACAACACGACGGCCTGATCGTCTGGCGCCGAGGCGCCCGGGGCCAGCGTCAATAAACATGCTCCGGGATCGGCTGGTTGGCCGCGATCCGCTCAAAGGCGAAGGGCGCCAGATCCACGGACCGGGCCTCCCGATACAGGATCAGCTCGCTCGCCCCGGCGCCGGCCGCCGGGGCGTGCATCATGCCGTGCCCGCTGAAGCCGCAGGCGAGCATCAGGTTCCCGACATCCGGGTGCCAGCCGATGATGGCGCTGTGGTCGAACAGGTTGTGCTCATACAGCCCGGCCCAGGCGCGCAGCATCCGCAAACGCTCGAACCCCGGGATGCGGTGGGCCAAGGCGGGCCAGATGGTGTCGTCGAACAGCGCATGGTCCACCTCCAGGCCGAAGTCGTCATGCGCGTTCTCGGCCGTGGGCGTGGTGCCGCAGATGTACAAGTGCCCCTCGGGCCGGAAGATGAAGCCTGACGTGTCGAAGATGAACGGCGCGTGCGGTATCCTCTCCGGGCTGTCGAACACGAACACGCAGCGCTTGAGCGGCACCACCGGCACGTCCAGACCGGCCATGCGGCCGACCTGCCCGCTCCAGGGGCCGGCGGCGTTGACGACCGCGCCGGCGGGCAGCCGGGCGCCATCGGCCAGCAGCACGGCGCCGACCCGCCCGGCGCCCACCATCTCCAGCCCGGTCACGGTTCCCGCGACATACTCGACGCCCTGGGCGCGCGCCTTGCGCCTGAACGCCTGCAGCAGCGCCGGGCCGTCGAACCAGCCCTCCTTCTCCGGGCCGTAGGAGCCGATGCCGAGGTCGTCCACCCGAAGCCAGGGATGGCGCCGCCGCATCTCCGCCGGGGCGAGCAGCTCGGCATGGACGCCGCAGGCCCGCTGGGTCGCGTTCCTGGCCTCGAAGGCCGGGATGGCGTCCGGCGTGCCGAGGATGAGGTAGCCGGGTTCGCGCAGGCCGATGTCGGCGTCATGGCCCTCGACGCCCAGCAGCTCGGGCACGCGGCGCAGGAAGTCGATGCTGTAGGCGGACATGCGGATGTTCGCAGGCGTCGCGAACTGCTGCCGGATGGCGCTGGTGGACAGCGAGGAGGACGAGGCGGCGTAGGTGGGGTCGCGTTCCACGACCGCAACGCGGCCGGTGAAGTCGGGATGGGCCGAGAGGTGGTAGGCGACGGAACTGCCGATGACGCCGCCGCCGATGATCACCACGTCGTAAGAGGGCTGCATCCTGAGACCTTTGTCACTGCCCGGGTGGGCGCCTGTTGCGGACGTTCAAGGCCGGGCGGCTGGCCTCTCCCGGCATGCGCGCCATACCCGCTCGGGCGTGGCCGGCATGTCCAGGTGGGCGATGCCCAGGGCGTCGGCGATGGCGCCCATGATGGTCTGCGGCGCGCCGATGGCCCCGGCCTGGCCCGATCCCTTCGCGCCCATCGGGTTCCGGGCCGTCGGATGCTCGTTGAACCCAACCTCCAGCGGTGGCAGGTCGCTCGCCCGCGGCAGGGCGTAGTCCTGGAAGGAGGCGGTCAGGAGCTGGCCGTCCCCATCGTCGTAGCGCACCGCCTCCATCAGCGCCTGCCCGATCCCCTGGGCCAGGCCGCCCTGGACCTGGCTCTCCGTCAGCAGCGGGTTGACCAGGATGCCGTAGTCGTCCACGGCGACGTAGCGCAGCAGCGACACCGCCCCGGTGTCGGGATCGACCTCCACCTCCGCCGCCTGGGCGCCATTCGGGAACACGAACGCCTCGTTCGGGTTGTGGGCGTCGGCGTCCAGCATGCCGGCGGGGAGGGTAAGGATCATGTCCAGCAGCCCGATGCTGGCGCCCTCGGCGGTCTGGAACCTGCCGCCGGCGAAGCTGATCCGGGCCGGGTCGGCCTGCAGCAGGCGCGCGGCCTCCGCATGGGCCTTCACCAGCGCGGCGTCCATGGCCATGACCAGGGCGGTGCCCCCCATCGGCAGGGAGCGGGCGCCGCCGTGGCCGCCGCCGGACGCGACGCGGCCGCTATCCGCCTGCACCAGCCGGAACGCC
>CAHJXG010000336.1 GCA_903644035.1 Rhodospirillales bacterium | reverse complement strand
TTCAGGTGGCGTATGCTGGCCAGTGCGCCCGCGCAGACCGCCGGCGGCAGCGCCGTGGTGAAGATGAAGCCGGAGGCAAAGCTGCGCACGAAGTCCACCATGGCGGCGGAGCCGGCGATGTAGCCGCCGACCACGCCGAAGCCCTTGGCCAGCGTGCCCTCCATCACGGTGATGCGGTGGCACAGGCCCTCCCGCTCCGCGATGCCGCCGCCGCGCGGGCCGTACAGCCCCACCGCGTGCACCTCGTCGAGGTAGGTGATGGCGCCATGTTTTTCCGCCACGTCGCAGATCTCGGCGACGGGCGCGATGTCGCCGTCCATGGAATAGATGCTCTCGAACACCACCATCTTCGGCCGCGAGGGCTCGATCTGGGAGAGCTTGCGGTCCAGGTCGTCCGGGTCGTTGTGAGCGAACACCATCTTCTCGGCCCGGCTGTGCCGGATGCCCTCGATCATGGACGCATGGTTCAGCGCGTCCGACAGCACGACGCAGCCGGGTAGCCGGGCGCCGAGCGTGCTCAGCGCCGCCCAGTTGGACATGTAGCCGGAGTTGAACAGCAGCGCGCTCTCTGCCTGGTGGAGGTCGGCGATCTCTTCCTCCAGCATGACGTGGTAGTGGTTGGTGCCGGCGATGTTGCGGGTGCCGCCGGCGCCGGCGCCGCACTTGTCGAGCGCCTCGTGCGAGGCCTCGAGCACCAGGGGATGCTGACCCATGCCGAGATAGTCGTTGGAGCACCAGACCGTCACGTCCGAGGGCGCGCGGCCGCCCAGGTGCACTGCGGCCGGGAAGGCGCCCACGGTGCGCTGCAGGTCGGCGAACACGCGGTAGTTGCCACCCTGCCGCAAGGTGTCGAGCTCGCGGCGGAAGAACCGTTCGTAGTCCATCGGCGACTCCAAGACGCTTAAGAGGTTGCGGCAGCGTTGGGATGGGGGCGCTCGGCCTTCGACAGGGTGGGCCGCCGCCGCGTCAGCACCCAATTCCAGAGCTTATCGAACGGTATCGGCAAGATGAGAACCCAATGCTCGACCACCGCAAGGGCCAGCATGGCGGCCACAAAGGTCAGCCCGGCGAACGCGGCCTCGCCGATGTCAGGCGCGGCGGCGCGTTGCAGCAGGAGGACGACGCCGGCGGTGCCCAGGGTGACGGACACCGGGAACAGCGCGTTCATCGGGCGGCGGCGCAGGTAGCTCCCGAGGTAGGTGAGATGCGGCGGGATGAACTGCTCGCCGAGGTTCAGCACGCCCAGGAAGAAGTTGAGCTTGGCGCTGGCCCGCATCGCCCACAGCACGTAGAAGGTCCAGGCGCCGACCTGGTTCACCCCGCCCCAGGTGGCGTAGGCGATCACCGCCGCGGTCGCGATGATGGCAAGCTCGTGGTAGAGGCAGGCGTTGACGCCGTGCAGGAACCGCCGCCACTCGCTGACGCCCGCCGGGCTGCCGATGCGCCGCGGGCCGGTGACGTAGCCCATGAAGAAGCCCATCTCCTGCCAGCCCCAGGCCAGCACGGCCCAGGTGAAGGCGGCATAGGCACCCCAGACCGAGCCGTCCGCGGCCGTCGCGCCCAGCTGCCACAGGGACACGCCGAACACCGCGGTGCCCAGCGACATGCTCCAGCGGAAGGTGCGCGCGGGCAGGTTGTCGAGCCAGATGATCAGCCCCGTGCTGAACCACCAGACGAACAGCGCATAGGAGGCCGGGCCGACCCAGGACGGCATGGGAACGGCGCTACCAGGCGGGAACCAGCCGGACCTGCTCCGGCATGGCGTTGTTCTTGGGGGGGATCAGATACAGCCTGGCGAACGCCGCCGCCGCCGCCGCGGTGAGGGCCGCCCCCTTGATCCGGCCGATCACGCCGCCCTGGCGCCGTGCGGCACCCTTGGCGACGGTGATGGCGCGCAGCCGCTCAAAGCCCTTGGCAAAGCCGGGATGGTCGAGGTCGAGCGAGACCGGGAACACCTGCTTGCAGATCTCGGTGGTGATGCGGAACACCCGGAAGTCGTAGTCGGTGGGATCGACGCCGAGCGCCGCGTGGAACACCGGGCGGGCATGGTCGCGCACGTACATCGTGGCGAACACCGCGATCAGGAAGAACCGGATCCACAGCTTGTTGAAACCCGACAGCACCTTGGGGTCGGCACGCATCAGCAGGGCGAAGGCCTCGCCGTGGCGGAACTCGTCGGCGCACCACTGCTCGAACCAGCCGAAGATCGGGTGGAACATGCGCTCGGGGTGGCGCTCCAGGTGACGGTAGATGGTGATGTAGCGGGCGTAGCCGATCTTCTCCGACAGGTAGGTCGCGTAGAACACGAACTTCGGCCGGAAATAGGTGTATTTCTTGACCTTCGTCAGGAAGCTCAGATCGACGCCCACCCCGAAATCCTTCAGCGTGTCGTTGATGAACCCGGCGTGCCGCGCCTCGTCCCGCGTCATGTAGTTGAACAGGTCGTGGATGTCGCCGTGCTTGATGCGCTTCTTGATCTCGGCATACAGCACGCAGCCGGAGAACTCCGCGGTGACGGAGCTGACCAGGAACTCCAGGAACTCCTCCCGCAGGTCGGGCGGCAAGGTCGAGAGGTCCACGTCGAACTTCTCGTTGCGGATGAAGTGGCCCTTGTTGGTGTCGGCGCGCAGTTCCGCGATGAGCTGGTCCCACTCGGCCCGCACGCCGCTCACGTCGATCCGCTCCATGGCGGCGAAGTCGGTCGTGTAGAAGCGGGGGCTCAGCACCGTGTCCTGCTGCGCCTGGCGCGTGGTCTCGTTCGGTGCGGCGGGGCGCACGCCGGACAGCGTGGCGGTCTGGGTGGCCATGGCTCAGCTCTCCTTCGGCAAGAAGCCGACTTCATACAGCTCGGTCAGTTCAAACATGGCGGTGAGCCCGGTCCACCACCGGGTCAGCGCGCCGGCCCGGGTGACGGTCGCCGGGCAGCGGCAGGTGACGGCGCCGCCGAAGTCGATGCCGGCCGGCACGCCGTGCACCTGCACGCTGTCGCCGGGCCGGATGTCGATGCCGTCCGGGACGGCATGGGCGTGGAACGACAGCGGCGTCTGCTCGATGTCGACGTCGCACTCGACCTCGACGGTCTCCCCGCCCAAGAGCCAGCCGCCAGTGATCGCCGGCCTCATCGCGTGCCTCCATGCGCCGTCAGCAGGTGGGCGAACACCTCGGTGTTGGAGGAGCCGAACGCCTGCAGTTCGATGTGCCGCCCGGTCGCCGGGTCGTCAAGGGTCAGCCGCCCGTCGCTCCAGGCCGCGAGGCGGAAAGGGTCCTGCGGCCCGATGCCCTCGCTTCTCCGGGTGCGCGCCATGCCGCGCATCGTGCCGCGGACGAAGCCGTTCTCCCCGGCGAACACCTGAACCGGCGAGCCGTCCCGCGCGTCGGTCACCACCACCGAGCCGTCCGCGCCGTCGGCGAACGTCAGGTCCCGGGCGGCCACCAGCGATCCCGTCACCTGCACCGCGCCGATCTGGGTGATGCGGCCAGTCGCTGCGACGATGAGCGACAGGCCGACCACGGCGAAGATGCCGAGCAGCGGGCCACGCTGGAAAAACTGAGGCGGTGTCGTCAAGGCAAGCCTCCCTCTCAGGCGATCTTCTTAGGCGGCCACCGGCTGCTGCGACCCGGCGGCATGGACCGGCCGTGGCTCAGGCGTCGCCGGCACCGGCATGTCGGCCGATGCGGCCAGCGCCCGCGCCAGCAGCTGTCCCACCCGCCCGGCGTCCGGAACGGACCGGAACATCGGCTCCGGCCGCTTCAGCCGCCACGGCCGGGCGTGCGGCCATAATACAAGGTAAGCTAGCTTGTCCCCGGCGTTGAGCAAGAGCGATATGTCGCCGAATCCGTTTGCACGCAGGCTGAGCGCCGCCGAATCGATCTTCGAGAAGGGCAGGTTGATCGTCACAGGCAGGGCAAGGCCCAATTGCAGCACGACTCGGCGGTTGGTGACGCTGTAGACCGTGGCCCGGCCGACCGCCCAGGCATAGGCGACAACAAGCGCGATGGGCACCAGCGCCACGCCCGCCAGCTTGGCGGCCGAGAGCGCGGCCTCGGCCGGCGGCGTGCCGCCCAGCACCGAGGAGCCGAGGCAGTACGCCACGATCACGCCGAAATAGATCGCGAGTCCCCGGACATGGAACGCCTGCCGGGCCAGCATCCGCCAATCCGGCGCACCCTGCCACAGCAGCCGCTCCCCCTCCGGCAGCCGTTCCGGCAGGCCGCGCGGCGGGCGCCCCGCGGCCGTCACGGCACCGGCGCTCACAGCAGCGGCCCCAGACGGGTGGGCGTCGCATACATCAGTCCGCCGGCGTAGTAGCCCACGAGCTTCTCCTCCTCGAGCAGGGTGATCGTCTCGGCGTTCCGCAGCCGCGGCACGTCGTTGAACTGCGCGCCCAGGATGGCGCCGACCTTGATCTGCCGGGTCTTCCGGTTGATCTGGGCGTAGTGCTGCGGCAGCAGCACGTGGTCGCTGCTGCCCTCCAGCGCGATCTCGAAGTAGCGGATCACCACCTCCGAGCGGTCCACCCAGCTGTCCACGACCCGGCCGGCATAGACCCAGTCGGCCCCGAACACCTGCATGCCGTAGGGGTTCGGGTCCTCGTTGGCGATCCAGAAGTCCGGCACGGTGCGGAGCGGCACGATCTTCGGCAGGGCGTCGTCGAAGGTGTGGTCCGGCTCGTCCGGCCGGTTCTGGGCGTAGGCGCCAGGCCCGATCCCGCCCAGCATCGGGTTGCCGGTCGGCTGCCGCGCCGCGCCCTCCCACTTGGCGGTGGGCACGGCGTTCACCTGCTCCGCCGGCTCAGGCCGCGGCGCCACCCGGGTGTTGCCGTCGGCCAGGATGTAGGTCTTGGGCGTGGGCACGCCGGGCCAGCCTTCCGGGCGGGCCCCCGGGCGGTCGCCGATCATCGGGTAACCCTCGCGCTTGTTTTCGCGCAGCAGGTAGAAGATCAGCCCGGCGAAGAACAGCCAGAACACGTAAAGCACGATCTGTGCGACGTCGATGTAGCCGGTCAGTGCGCCGATTTGCATGGGAGGACCTCAGCGATCAGGAGTTCTGGCAGGAGTGCTCAAGGCTTAGGCGTAGGCGTTGGGCAGGCGGCTGGACCCGTTCAGGCGGACCAGCGGGCCGATCGCGACCAGGGTCACGAACAGCAAGGCGATCTCGATCGAGTAAACCGCGACGTAGCCGGTGGCAGGGTGCACCAGCGTGACGCCCAGGACGCCCCGGTCCGCCAGCGTCGCGACCCCGTCGCGCACCAGGCCGCTCACGGCAACGGCGCCGCCCGCGGCCGAGATC
>CAHJXG010000335.1 GCA_903644035.1 Rhodospirillales bacterium | reverse complement strand
CCCGGCACCCAGCGCCTGGTCGCGGCCGTGCAGGCCTCCCTGCCCCAGGCGCTGCGCGCCGCGCTGTCCCCGCAGCCGGCGGCGGACCGCGATCCCGTCCTGCGCATCGACGTCATCGGCCCGCAGGCGCGCGGGCCGATGCTGGCCCGGCTGGCCGCGGCCGTGGGTGCGGAGGTCACGCTGCTGCACGGCGGCATGGACCATGTCCAGGACCAGCCGTTCGGCCGCATCTGGGTGAGCCTGCGCGGCCCGGGACCTGATCTGGGCGAGCGCGCGGCGGCCTTCCTGCGGGACGGCGTGAGCCACATCGAGGTCATCGGTCATGTCGCCCGCGCTGCTTGACCTGCTGCTCCGCTCCATCGTCGAGACGCTGGAGATGGTCGGCGTCTCCGCCCTGATCTCGGTGATCGTGGGCCTGCCGCTGGCGCTGGTCCTCGTCGCCACCGACGATGGCGGCATCTGGCCGCAGCCTGTGCTCAACCGGGTGCTGGGCGGCGTCGTCAACGCGGTCCGCTCGGTGCCGTTCATCATCCTGCTCGTCGCGCTGATCCCGCTGACCCGGCTGATCGTCGGCACCTCCATCGGGACCGCCGCCGCCATCGTGCCGCTGTCCATCGCCGCCACGCCCTACTACGCCCGCATCGCCGAGGTGTCCCTGCGCGAGGTCGGGCGCGGGCTGATCGAGGCCGCGCGGGCCATGGGCGCCAGCCGCGTCACGATCGTGCGCCACGTGCTGATCCCCGAGGCGCTGCCGGGCCTGGTGTCCGGCTTCACCGTGACGCTCGTGACCCTGATCGGGTCATCGGCCATCGCGGGCGCGGTCGGCGCGGGAGGACTGGGCGACCTCGCCATCCGCTATGGCTATCAGCGGTTCGAAACGGGCGTGATGGCCGCCGTCGTGGCGGTGCTGATCGTGCTGGTGTGCGGCGTGCAGTGGGGCGGCGACCGGCTGGCCCGCCTGCTGGACCGCCGGGGATAACGGAAGGAATGACGATGCTGCTGCGACGGATGGTTCTGGCTGCCGGCCTGGTCCTGGCTGGCCCGGCGATGGCGGAGGGGCCGCTCAGGGTCGGCACGACCGCCGGCCCCTACGCCGCGATCCTCGACTACGCCGCGTCGCTCGCCAAGGCGCAGGGGCTGGAGGTGAAGGTGGTCGAGTTCACCGACTACACCATCCCGAACGAGGCCCTGTTCCGCGGCGACCTCGACGCCAGCAACTTTCAGCACCGGCCCTACCTCGACAACGCCAACCGCACCCGCGGCTACGACATCGTGCCGCTGGCCAGCAGCATCGTGACGCCGCTCGGCATCTATTCGCAGAAGCTTCGCGCCATCGCGGACCTGCCGGACGGGGCGGAGGTGGCGATCCCCAACGACCCCTCGAACGGCGCGCGGGCGCTGCTGCTGTTCCAGCAGGCCGGGCTGGTCAGGCTGCGGCCCGGCGCCGGCGTGACCGCGACCGTGCTGGACATCGAGGCCAACCCCAAGCGGCTGCGCTTCCGCGAGCTGGACGCGGCGCAGCTGCCGCGCGCCCTGGGCGACGTGGCGGCAGGCGCGGTCAACATGAACTACGCCATCAACGCCGGGCTGGACCCCAAGTCCGCGCTGGTGGTGGAGGGCAAGGACACGCCGTTCGGCCTGGTCTGGACGACCCGCAGCCGGGACCGCGACGACCCGCGCGTGGCCAAGCTGATCGGCATCTACCGTTCGCCGGAGGTCAAGCAGTTCATCCTGGACCGTTTTGGTGGCACCATCATCCCGACCTGGTAGTTCCGGCCGCCCCATGACATGAACGGCACCATGCGTCTGAACGCCTTCACGATGAACTGCGTCGGCCACCAGTCGCCGGGGCTGTGGACCCATCCGCGCGACCGGACGGCCGAGTACGTGACGCTGAGATACTGGACCGACCTGGCGCGCGTGCTGGAGGACGGGCTGTTCGACGGCGTGTTCCTGGCCGACGTGCTGGGCGTGTACGACGTGTATGCCGGCACGGCCGACGCGGCGCTGCGCCGGGCGACGCAGGTGCCGGCGAACGACCCCTTGCTGGTCATCCCGGCCATGGCGGCGGTCACAGAGCACCTCGGCTTCGGCGTCACGGTCAACCTGTCTTACGAGCCGGTGGTCCCGTTCGCCCGCCGCATGTCCACCCTCGACCACCTGACCGGCGGGCGCATGGGCTGGAACGTCGTGACCGGCTACCTCGACAGCGCCGCCCGCGCGGCAGGGCGCCCGGCGCAGGCCGCGCATGACGACCGCTACGACGTCGCCGAGGACTACATGGCGGCGGCCTACAAGCTGTGGGAAGGAAGCTGGGCGGACGACGCCGTGCTGCGCGACCGCGGCGCCGGGGTCTATGCCCGGCCGGACCGGGTGCGGGCCGTGAGCCATCCGGGGCCGCACCACCCGCTGCACGCCATCCATTTGTCCGAGCCGTCTCCACAGCGCACCCCGGTGCTGTATCAGGCCGGGTCCTCCCCGCGCGGCCGGGCGTTCGCGGGCCGCCATGCGGAGTGCGTGTTCGTGTCGGGCCCCTCGCCCCAGGCCGTGGCGCCGCGCGTCGCGGCCATCCGGGCGCTGGCGGCCGAGCAGGGGCGCACGGTCGTGGTGTTCGCGATGCTGACCGCCATCCTGGGCGAGACGGAGGCGGCGGCGCGGGACAAGCACGCGGGCTACCGGGACCATGTCAGCCACGAGGGCGCGCTGGCGCTGATGTCCGGCTGGACCGGGGTGGACCTGTCCGCCTACGCGCTCGACGAGCCGATCCGCTACGTGGAGAACGACGCCGGGCGCTCGGCCATGGAGAACATCACCCGCGCCGACCCGGCCCGAAGCTGGACGGTGCGCGACGTGGCCGAGCACGTCGCCATCGGCGGCATCGGCCCGGTGCTGGTCGGCACGCCGGCCACCGTCGCGGACGGCATGGAGGCGTGGATCGACGCCACCGGCGCGGACGGGTTCAACCTGGCGTCCGTGGTCGCGCACGAGACGTTCGCCGACGTGGCGCGCCTGCTGGTGCCGGAGCTGCAGCGCCGCGGGCGCTACAAGCGGCGCTATGACCCGGGCACGCTCCGGCACAAGCTGTTCGGCGCCGGGCCGCGCCTGCGGGAGCCGCATCCCGCCGCGGCGTTCCGCTTCGATGCCTCGGTCTCCGTCGTGCCCGCGCACCCATAACCAAGGACCGGCCTGCATGGACCTC
>CAHJXG010000334.1 GCA_903644035.1 Rhodospirillales bacterium | reverse complement strand
GCGCTGAGCGACAGCGCCGCGCCGGCCAGCAGGATTACCCAGGCCATCGGGCTCGGGCGATCCGCCGCCCCGGCCCCGATCGACCCTGCGGCCGCGGCCATGGGATCAGGCGGCCTTGCGCAGCGGCGCCGGACGGCCGGCTTCCGCCAGGTCGCGCTCGGTCGTCTTGGCGTCGGACGCCACGGCCATCAGCCCGTAGACGACCTTGGCGACGACATCGAGGATGGCGATGACCAGGGTGCTGGCCGCATCGCCCACGTAGTTGAGCCCGTCGGGCGCCACGGCCAGGATGATCGGGTAGATCAGCCACAGAACCGACAGGATCATGGCGTTGCTGCGGTAGCTCGCCCGCACGTCCTCCCGTTCCGATGCGTTGGCCTGCATGTTCGGGACCCAGATGACGTAGTAGACGCCCAGGAAGGCCGCGCAGGAGATGATGAACCAGGTCCACTTGATCCAGGCGACCTCCGAGGCACCGAAGAGGAACGCGGTCAGGATCATCATGAGATCGGCCAGCACCGCCCCGGCGATCGCGCCGGCGCGCTTCTCTCCGCCATGCATCGCCGTCATGCACAGCGTCACCAGGAGCAGCGGCGTGGTGAAGGTCCAGTCGATGTAGCGAGCGTAGTGGAAGAGGCGCCCCGCGCCGGTTCCGGCCACCGCCGCGTCTGTGCCCAGGACGACCGTGCCCTGGCCGTTCGCCATCGCGAAGTACGAGCAGGCGGCGATCAGCGGCACGATGCCATGCAGCACCGTGTTCAGCTCCTCGGACGCCGTGCGCCGCTTGCCGGTCACGAGGATCAACAGGCCGCCGCCGGTCATGATGAGCGTCGTCAGCCAGAATATCGTGTGCGAATCCATGTCACCGTGCCCGTCAGAGTGAGTGCGGACACAAAGCTCCAGAGAAGCTGGCGGGTTCTTGCAGTTGCGAACACGTGAACGCGGCTACGGCCGATGAAGGAGCGCCCGGGGCCGCGTGAAGCTGCGCCGGCCGTTCTTCAGGCCCCAGAGCGGCTGCGCGACGGTCGCGACGGCGTCGGCCGGGCTCGCCGCGTCGATGGCCACCAGGTTGGCGGCGTGGCCCACGGCGATGCCATAGCCCGGCAGGCGCAGCAGCCGCGCCGCCGACCCCGTGATCATGTCGAGGCACCCCGCCAGCTCCGCCGGCCGCGCCACGTGGCAGACGTTCGCATACAGATTGGCGATCCGGATCAGCGACCCGTCGCCATAGGGCGTGAACGGGTTCAGCACGTTGTTGGTCGCGAGCGAGCAGGTGACGCCCGCGCGGCGCAGCGGCTCGGCCGGCACCACGCCGCGCGGCACGGCGTGGCCGTGGCTGCGGCCCATCAGGTACAGGTCGGTCGCCGGCAGGATCGTGACCGCCACCCCGGCGCGCGCCAGCTGCGCCGCGATGGCGTCGTAGCGCGCCCGCGGCACCAGCGAAAGCTGCGTCGCATGGCCCACCGCGACCCGGCCGCCCCAGCCGTGCTCCTCGGTCTTGCGGCACACGTATTCGATCTGCATGCCGTCCGTGGTCTCGGCGAGGTCAAGGTGCATGTCGATATCGACGTCGAACTCCCGGGCCAGCGCGAAAATGCGGTCGATCTGCCCGCGCGGGTCGCTGTCGGTGTAGGGCACGGCGCCCAGCACCTTTGCCCCCTGCCGCAGCGCCTGGATCAGCAGGGCCTCGGTGCCAAGGTTGTTCAGCAGGCCCTCCTGCGGGAAGGCGCAGAGTTCCATGTCGACCGCCCAGGCATAGTCCCGCGCCAACTGCCGCACGCCGTCGAAGCCGGTCATGCCGATGCCGGGGTCCAGCTCGACATGGGTGCGGATGTGCATCGTGCCGTGGGCGATGCAGCGTTCGAGCGTCTGGCGCCCGCGGTTGTACACGTCCTCCGCGGTGAAGCTCCGCTTGGCGGCGGCGGTCTCCCGCACCGCCTCGGCCAGCGTGCCCTCGAGGCCACGGCAGCGGTCCAGGATGCAGGTCTTGTCGAGGTGGATGTGCGTCTCGATCAGGCCGGGCACGACCAGGCCGTGCCCGGCATCGATCTCCGGGCCGCCGCCGGGCAGCGCCGGCTCGATGGCCGCGATCCGCCCCGCCGCGATGCCGATGTCGCACCGGCGCAGCGCCGTGCCGTCGAGGATGCAGGCACGACGCACGATCAGGTCAAGCATCGCGCCTCCCCAAGGGTGGCGTCAGGGCGCGCGCCGCTTGCCGAACAGTTCGAGGCGCATCGAGATGAGGTCGAACCCGAGCTGCTCCGCAATCGAGCGGATCAGCTTTTCGTGCTCGGCGTTCTTGAACTCCAGGACGTGGCCGGTCTCCACGTCGATCAGGTGGTGGTGCTGGCCGTGGTCGGTCGGCTCGTAGCGCGAGCGCCCGTTGCCGAAGTCGCGGCGGTGCAGGATGCCCTTCTCCTCGAACAGCCGCACCGTGCGATAGACGGTGGCAATCGAGATATGGGCGTCGAGCTGCACGGCGCGGCGGTACAGCTCCTCGACATCCGGATGGTCCTCCGCCTCCGACAGCACGCGGGCGATCACCCGGCGCTGCCCGGTCATCTTCAGCCCGTGCTCCACGCACAGCCGCTCGATGCTCTGTCCCGCCGGCTGGAACTGCGGGACCACCACCTTTGCCGGGCGCGCGGCGGCCTTCGGCTTCAAGCCACCCTGCCGTGCCAGATCGCTCAATCGAACACTCCGATCTCCGGCGCCCGGCTGTTCCAGGCGCCGTGCCTTCTTTGCGCCCGGGCGGCGGCCGGCGTCAAACATGATATGACATGCCGTGCCGCTGCGGAGCGGCCGGCCGCCCCGCCTTGGGCGGGGCCGTGGCATCAGCTGGCCGTCGCCGCGCTTGGAATAAAATCCGCAGAAAGGGGTTAACAGCCAGGCGCGATGGAATCATGGTGTCGGCGACCCTGTCGCCGGAGTCTGCGTGACGACTCGACCGCTTCGCACCCATCAGGCCCATGTGGCCGCCATCGTCCAGGCCATCGCCGCCGGCGAGGCCGCCACCGTCGCGGACATCCTGGCGGCCGTCACCCCCGGTGGCGGCAAGAGCCTGCTGCCGGTGATCGCGGGCGCTGTCCTGATCGGCGCCGGCATCGTGGACCGCATCTGCTGGGTGGTACCGCGGGACAGCCTGCGCCTGCAAGCGGAGGAGGCCTTTGCCGACCCGGCCTGGCGCGCCGCCCTCGGCCACGCCCTGTCGGTCCGCGCCGCCGGCAACGACCCGGACCCATGCCGCGGCCTCTCCGGCTATGTCACGACCTATCAGGGCGTCGCCGCCGCCCCGGACCTGCACCTGGCCGAGTTCCGCCGGCATCGCTACCTGCTGATCGTGGACGAGGTGCACCACCTGCCGGCGCTGTCCGACATGACGCCGGAGCCGCCGGTGCCGGGCGCCGAGGCCGGTGCCGACGAGGCGTCCGGCTGGAGCCGCGCGCTGCAGCCCCTGCTGGAGACGGCGCGGCTGCGCCTGCTGCTGTCCGGCACGCTGGAGCGGGCGGACGGGCGCGGCATCCTGTGGCTGCC
>CAHJXG010000333.1 GCA_903644035.1 Rhodospirillales bacterium | reverse complement strand
GAAGCCGGGCCGCAGGGCGTCGCGGTGGCGCAGCAGCCGGTGCAGCCGCGCCGCGGCGTCGTCCAGCGCGACGGCCGACGCGCTCATGCCATGCAGGCGGCGATGGCGTTGTCCAAGGCGTCCCGCATGTCGGCGTCGTCCGTGATCGGCAGCACGATGCCGGCGCGCACCGCGTCGTGCAGCGGAACGCCGCCGGCCAGCAGCCGCCCGGCATGGATCAGCATCCGGGTCGAGGCGCCCTCGTCCAGCCCATGGCCGCGCAGGTGGCGCGACCGCTCGCCGATCTGCACGAGGCGACGGGCGGCGGCCTCGTCGATCCCGGCCTCCCGGGCGATGATCGCGGCCTCCATCGCCGCCGCCGGGTAGCTGAAATCGACCGCGACGAACCGCTGCTTGGTCGACTCCTTCAGGTCCTTGATGGCGCTCTGGTAGCCGGGGTTGTAGGAGATCACGAGCTGGAAATCCGGGTGCGCCTGCACAAGCTCCCCCTTGCGGTCGAGCGGCAGCACCCGGCGGCTGTCGCCCAGCGGGTGGATCACCACCGTCGTGTCCTGCCGGGCCTCCACGATCTCGTCGAGGTAGCAGATGGCCCCATGGCGCACCGCGAGCGTCAGCGGCCCGTCGTGCCAGACCGTGCCCTCGGCCGTCAGCAGGAAGCGCCCGACCAGGTCCGCGGCCGTCATGTCCTCGTGGCAGGAGACGGTGACGAGCGGGCGCTTGAGCCGCCAGGCGATGTGCTCGACGAACCGGGTCTTGCCGCAGCCGGTGGGGCCTTTCAGCATCACCGGCAGGCGCTGCCGGAACGCGGCCTCCACCAGGCTGACCTCGCTGCCGGACGGCTCGTAGTAGGGTTGCTCGGCGATCTCGAAGCCAGACAGGTCCATCGTGGGGTCCTTGCAGGGGCGCCCGCCGATTACAGCACCGCGCGGCACAGCCGCCTATCCTCGCGGCGGTCCCAGGCATCGCTTGATGGCAGGACTCGGCCGGCCGTGGTAGCTAGCGGTCCGCAAGGTGCCTGATCGCGGTGGCGCGGTCCGGGGCGCCGCCGCACGCTGTCCGTCCACCCCCATCGGGATGCCGCATGACCACGATCCTCACCAATGCCCGCCTCGTCCTGCCGAACGAGGTCGTGCTGGGCACAGTCGTGATCGAGGACGGGCGCATCGCGGAGGTGCAGCCCGGCCGGCGCAGCACGGCGCCGGGCGCCGTGGACCTTGCGGCCGACACGCTGATGCCCGGCATCGTCGATCTGCACACCGACAACCTGGAGCGCCAGGTGCAGCCCCGCAGCAACGCGCGCTGGCCGTCGCGCTCCGCCATGGTGGCGCACGACGCGCAGTGCGCGGCGGCGGGGGTGACGACCGTGCTGGACGCGCTGTGCCTCGGCGACCTCGGCTTCGACAAGGACCGCGTGCTCACCTTTCGCGACGGCGTGGCGGACCTCGATGCGCTGGCCGGCACCGGGCTGCTGAAATCCGAGCACTTCCTGCATCTGCGCTGCGAGCTGCCGGCCCTCGACATGATGGACCTGCTCGACCCCGTCGCCGAGCACCCCCGGGTCCGCATGGTCAGCCTGATGGACCACAGCCCCGGCATCGGCCAGTACGCGAACCTCGACCGCTACCGCGCCATGCGGCTGCGGGAGGGCCGCAGCCCCGCCTGGATCGAGGACCGCATCGTGGAGCTGCAGGAGCAGCGCGCCCGGACCCGCGGCCCGAACCGCCGGGCGCTGCTGTCGCGCATCGTGCCGCTCGCCATCGTGCTGGCCAGCCACGACGACAACACGGCGGAGGAGGTGGCGGAGAATGCCGCCGACGGCATCGGCATCAGCGAGTTCCCGGTGTCCATGCTGGCGGCGTCGGAGGCGCGGGCGCGGGGCATGGACGTGATCGCCGGCGCCCCCAACATCGTGCGCGGCGGCTCGCATTCCGGCAACGTCGCGGCGGCCGACCTGGTGCGGGGGGGCGTGGTGGACGCCTATGCCAGCGACTACGTGCCGTCCAGCCTGCTGGAGGCCGCCTTCGCCAGCGTCGCCCATCCCAGCATGAGAGGGGCGGGCGTCACCCTGGCGCAGGGCGTCGCCATGGTGACGGCGAACCCCGCCCGCATGGCCGGGCTGCTTGACCGCGGCCGGATCGAGCCGGGGCTGCGCGCCGACCTCGTGCACGTGCGGGAGCACGAGGGCATGGCCGTTGTCCGCCAGGTCTGGCGCGAGGGCGAGCGGGTGAGCTAGGCGTGCGGGCTGCGCTCTACTACGCCCCCGCCTTGTCCGACCCGCTGTGGCCGGCCGCCTGCGCCTGGCTGGGACGCGACCCGGAAACCGCGGCCACCCTGCCGCAGCCCGACCTGCCGGACATCCGCGCCGTCACCGCCGACGCCCGGCTATACGGCTTCCACTGCACGCTGAAGCCGCCGATGCGGCTCCGGACGAACTATGGCGCCTTTGTGGACGATGCCGCTGCCCTGGCGCGCGGCCTGGCCCCGTTCGCCCTGCCGCCGCTGCGCGTGGCGGACCTGTCGGGGTTCCTCGCCGTCCGGGAGGCCGAGCCGTGCCCCGCCCTGCGCGCCCTCGCGGATGCGTGCGTC
>CAHJXG010000332.1 GCA_903644035.1 Rhodospirillales bacterium | reverse complement strand
CCTGGGGACTTAGGTGAAGGATGGCCGCAAGGCCAGCATGGCTGCTGACGGTCCCGACGCTTGACTTCGGCCTGTTGTGGCAAGGCTTGCCTACCTCTCGGGCGTGTCCGCTTGTCCCGCCGCCGTGGCGGTGTCGATGCCCTCCTTGAGGCTGCGCAGGCCCGCGCCTGCGGCGGCGATGCGTCCCATGCGGCGCGCCACCTCGGGCGGGGACCGGCCGAGGTCGTCCAGCTGCAGGACGAGGACCACGTCGTCCGATTGCTGGACCTCGACCACCCGGCGCAGCTCCCAGCGGTTGCGGCCTGCCGGGCCAGATGTCCGGAGGCCAAACGGTGGCCGGCATCATCTCGCGCCGTTTGCAAACACTTCCGACCCGGTCATTGTGCCACTCAAATCAACGGAGGGATCCAGAATGCGCAAGATGCTGCTGCTGGCTGTTGCGGCGCCGTTCCTGACCGCCGCCGGGCAGAGCCAACTGTTGATCGGCATCGATGGCAAGACGTTCTTCGAGGCCAATGCCGTCCGCAACGGGCCCGGCGGCAAGGACGCGGTGGTGGTGTTGGACATGTCGGACCCGGCGCACCCCCAGGTCACCGCGCAGCTGCCACTGCCCAACACCGTGTTCGGGCCGCCCACCAACCTGCAGATCACGCCGGACGGCAAGCTGGGCCTGATCGCAAACTCCATCGCGACGGCGGAAAAGGATGGGTCCTGGGCGGCAGCGCCGGACGACACGCTTCACGTGCTGGACATGACAGCGCAGCCGCCGAAACTGGTCGAGACAATCAAGGTGGGCCGCCAACCTTCCGGCCTGTCCATCGGCCATGACGGGCGCACGGCCCTGGTTGCAAACCGGGCGGGCAAGAGCGTGTCGATGCTGCGGATCGACGGCACGAGCGTCAAGCAGGTGGCCGAAGTGGCGCTGCCCGACCAAGCGGCGGCCATCGCGATTGCGCCGGACGGCAAGCGTGCCTTCGTGGCCATGAACCTGGCCGGCACGGTGGGTGTGCTCGCCATCGACGGCGACAAGATGACCTACGACAAGAAGAACGACATCCCGACCGGCCCGGGCGTGTATAACCTGGACATCACCCCCGACGGCCGGACCGTGGTCGCCGCCAACACCGCGACCGACGGCAACGGCAGCCTGACCACCCTGGCGCTGATCGACACGGCAGGGGCCAACCCGCACGTTGTGGGTTTCACCACGGTGGGGCAAGGCCCCGAGGGCCTGGCTATCTCGCCGGATGGGAAGTGGGTGGCGGTGCCGCTGCTGAACGGCTCCTCCGCGCTGCAGGCCGCACCGGGATATCACCGGAGCGGGGTTCTGCAGGTGTTCGCCCTCAACGGCCAGGCGCTGACCCTGGCGGGTGAGGCGGAGCTAGGGGCGGTTCCGGAAGGCGTGGCGTGGAGCCCGGACGGCCAGTGGCTCTACGTCGGCAACTACAACGACAAGACCCTGCAGATCTTCCACATGGAAGACGGTAAGCCCACGGACGCGCGGACGGTGCCGTTGCCAGGCCAGCCCGCCAGCTTGCGCGGGGCGGCACGGTGACGGCCACTCTCCACGAAAGGCGCAAACCGTAACGAGTAGGGCCGCGGTCGAGACGTTCCGCAGCTCACCCTCTGCGGATCAGCGCCGAAGTCCCGAGGTCGAGCGGGTGGCAAGACGGGGCACGTCAGAATCGCGTCTCGCTGGCCCCGTGCCGGCCACCAGGTCACCCCGGCCGCTTGTCTGCGGAAGGTCCAGGCGGACTGCGCAAGACCGGTCCAGAAAAGACGTGCGGCGCAGACCTATGGCAGATCACCTTCCAACTCTGCATCCAGCTCCGACGCCAGATTGAAGAACCGCCGCCGCACTTCGCGCGCATACGGATTGGACCGTTCGATGGCCTGGAACACCTCCGGCGCGTCGTACCGCACCATGCCGACACCCTGCATCAGCAGGTCGAAGCTCCGGGTCGTCATGCGCGTCGGCAGCGGCTCCATCTGCACCAGCACCTTGGCGATCAGGTGCGTCAGACCCTGCACCATGGCCGCTTCCCGGTCATGGGCGTCAGGCGTCGTCATGATGACCTGCAAACCGAGTGCCCGGCGCAAGAAGGCTCCCACGCGGGGGGCGGCTGTGCCGCGGACCGGGCACACCGCAACCTTCAATCCCTTGATCCCGTCCCGTGCGCTTTGCGGTCCGAACAGCGGATGCGTGGCGACGATGCCGACATGATCCGGCAGCTCGCGCAGCATGATGCCGGCCGGGACTGTCTTGACCGACCCCACGTCCAGCACCAGGGTCCCGGGCCGTAGGAACGGCCCGATGGCCCGCGCCGTATCCGCCAGCTGGCCGACCGGCACCGCGAGCACGACGATGGCACAGCCCGCCGTGTCGGGGAGGCTGACCAGGACGACCCCATCCGCTTCGGCGCCGGGCGGCAAGGCGGGATCGTGTGCACACAGCCGGAAGTGCGGCTGCAGGTGCCGGGCCATCAGGCGCCCGAACGCGCCGAGGCCGATGATGCCGAGGGATGGGTTGTTCAAGGAAGGGCGGAAAGGTGCGATGCTGGGCATGGCTTGGACCTTGGCCAAGACACGCTGCGCGTCAATGATCCCTGCCCGAAAGGCCACGTCCGTGTTCGATCTCCCCGACCTTGAAGCCGCCGCCCGCGTCGTGCACGCGGCGATGCCGCTCACCCCGCAGTATGCCTGGCCACTGCTGGCCGCACGCACGGGAGCGGAGGTCTGGGTCAAGCATGAGAACCACACGCCCACCGGCGCCTTCAAGGTCCGGGGCGGCCTGGTATACCTGGATGGCCTGCGCCGCGGACGGCCCCATGTGCGCGGTTTGGTCACGGCCACGCGCGGCAACCATGGCCAAAGCCTGCCGTATGCGGCGCGCGGCACGGGGGTGGGCGTCACCGTCTGCGTGCCCCACGGCAACTCGGCGGAGAAGAACGCCGCCATGCGCGCCCTCGGCGCGGAGCTGGTGGAGGTCGGCCGCGACTTCGACGAAGCGCGAGAGCATGCGGCCCAGCTCGCCGCGGAGCGCGGTCTGGAGATGGTGCCGTCCTTCCACCCAGACCTGGTGCGGGGCGTCGCGACCTACGCGCTGGAGTTGTTCCGGGCGGCGCCGGACCTGGACACGGTATACGTGCCCATCGGCATGGGATCGGGCATCTGCGGCCTGATCCGCACGCGCGACCTGCTGGGCCTGCCCACCCGTATCGTGGGCGTGGTGTCGGCCGGCGCGCCCGCGATGGCGCTCTCCTTCGAGGCGGGGCGGATCGTCACGACGGAGACAGCCGACACCTTCGCCGACGGCATGGCGTGCCGCGTGCCGGACCCGACCGCGTTCGAGGTCATCCGGGCTGGCGCGGACCGGATCGTGCGCGTGACGGACGCCGAGGTGGCCGCGGCCATGCGCGCCTATTGGACGGACACGCACAACTTGGCGGAGGGCGCCGGCGCCGCCCCGCTCGCGGCGTTGCTGCAAGAGGGCGAGCGGATGCGGGGCAAGCGGGTGGGCGTGGTCCTGTGCGGCGGCAACATCGACCTCGCCGTAGCCCGGCACGTGCTTGCTGACGACTACAAGGGGACCATGAGCTGACCCTGTTGCCCTTGGGGGCCATTTGGCGACGCGATGCAGCAAGGCATCGGGCAGACAGTCAGGACGGTTCCGCCTTGAGCGCCCCATAGAGCGCCGTCTTGCCCACCCTCACGCGCATCGCAGCCTCGCGGACGTTCAGGCCCTTGGCGATGTGCTCGCGTGCCCGTCGGAGCCTGTCCTCGGTGATGGCCGGCTCGCGCCCGCCCTTGCGTCCCCGCGCCGCGGCAGCGACGAGCCCGGCACGCGTGCGCTCCTGGATCAGGTCGCGCTCGAACTGGCCCAGCGCCCCGAAGATGTGGAAGACGAGCCGGCCGCCCGGCGTGGTGGTGTCGATGGCCTCGGCCAGCGAGCGGAACCCGACGCCACGCTTTGCCAAGTCTGCAATGGTCTCGATCAGGTGGGGCAGCGAGGCCGAGCCGTTCGAGCTTTCACACGACCAGCACCTCGCCGTCCTGCACGCAGTCGAGCGCGGCCTGCAAGCCGGCGCGGTCGGCGCGGGCGCCGGATGCACGATCCTCGAACGCCTTCTTGCGTCCGGCCGCCGTCGAGGCGTCGAGCTGGAGCGAAAGGTTCTGGTCCCGCGTGCTCACCCGCACGTAGCCGATGTTCGCCAAGGCTGTCCTGTCCGTTCTCCCGTGCGTGCGCCAGGGTCGGCGGGCGCATTGGGGGGTGACCGTCCAACGGTGGTTGGACGGACACAGTGGGTTGCGGTCAGATGCCGAGGCGCGATTCTGGCTCATGCGGCCCCAGGGACAGCGTTCAGGGAGCAAGCGGGCCTGAAGGCTTCGTGATGGGTTGTACGTTGCATCGCGACATGGATGCGCCCATGCTGGGGCATGTCCTCGGATCGAGCATTCACAGGCAACCTGTTGACGCCCCCTTAGCGTCACGCTCTCCGAAGCCTTTGTTCATCTCGCTGTCACGCGCAGCGCGGTCCTGTTTGTCCCCGTAGCCTCCCTGCTCATGCAGGAAGGGGATGGGTTGATGAAGGTCTGTTCCCTTGACCCTATCCAAACTGCGCGCCGAATGGGCGCCGAACATCACCCGTGACCTGCTTGCCGGCACGGTTGTCGCCCTTGCCCTGATCCCGGACCCCATCGCCTTCTCGATCATTGCAGGTATTGACCCCAAGGCCTTCGCCATGGCGACGGGCTTGAGGCTCCACGCCGTGGGCGACATGGGTGAGCTGCCGTTCTTCGCGCTGCCGCAGGTGCCGCTCACCTTCGAGACCCTGCGCGCCATCCTGTCCTACGTATTAACGCTCACGATGGTCGGGCTGCTGGAAAGCCTGATGACGGCGGCGATCATCGACGAGATGATCGATACCACGTCCGACAAGAACCGCGAGTGCGCCGGGCGGGGCCTGGCCAACATCACCTCCGGGCTGTTCTTCGCGCAGAAGATATCGCGCTCCCTCAGCGTGGCCTCGACCGTGCACGCCGCCCACTTCTGGGACCTCACCGGCATCAATACCCTGGATCGGGTGATGCTGAAATTCCGCCACCACGGCGTGCCCGTCGATCTCGTCGGCATGAACGAGGCAAGCCAGACGCTGGTGGACCGGTTGGCGCTGCACGACAAGCCCGGCGCCGCGCTGCCAGCCGGAGGAGACTGACGAAGCCTGCAAGTAGGCACTGCCCTCATTTGTAGGAATCGTCATGAACGACAATCTGAATGCCATCAGGCTCTGTCTGGCCATGCTGGTGCTGTTTTCGCACTCGTTTGCAGTGCTCGGCCTGCCGCAGCCGGAGGCCCTCGGTTGGGATCTCGGCTCCCATGCCGTGCATGCCTTCTTCGCGGTCAGCGGCTACCTGATCGTCGGGAGCTACATGCGCAGCCCGAACATCCTGCAGTTCACCCTCAACCGCGCGCTGCGCATCGTGCCAGCCTTGCTGGTCGCCTATGTGTTCGGCCGGATGCTGTTCGAGTGGTACGGCCAGTATGACGGAAACCCGCTCCCGTTCCGGCGGAACAATTCCCTTTGGACGATTCCATGGGAGATCACCTGCTACGCCGCCTGCGCGTCCGCGGGCGTGACCGGCCTGCTGCACCGCGACCGCTACAACGTCCTCTTCGCTTCGGTATGGATCATGGTGTTTGCCAGCCTCGGCTCGGAGGACGAGGCATACATGCTGATCCTGCCGATGCTGCTGAGCTTCCTGACGGGCGGGTTCGTTGCCATATACGAACGTGAGATCAACATGCGGCTGGCAGCCGGCATCGGCGCCTGTCTGCTTGCGGGGCTGTTGCTCGATGGCTGGGCGGGAATACTTCCCCGGCTGCTCTACTTCGTCCCGGAGATTTCCACGGCTCAAATTGCCACGATCCAGCAGTGGCCGGTCGTCGTCAGCGTGGCATTCTGTGTCGTCTATCTCGGCAAATACGCACCGCCCCGGCTCGTATGGCGTGAGGACTACTCATACGGGGTGTATCTGTTCGCTTGGCCGATACAACAGGCTGTGGTCGCGACAAGCCGGTCGATGGGACTGACGCTCAACCCATACAGCCTGAGTGTTGCTGCCGCCCTGCTTACATTCTGCATCGCGGTCTTGTCCTGGCATTTGATCGAGAAGCCCGCTTTGAAATTGAGACGGTGGGGCGTCGCTGGTGGCCGCCTGTTTGTGAAACAGGAATAGCGCGGCAGAGGCATGGCCAGGGCCATAGACCTGCCCCGATCGAGATGGCCCGCCTTGGACGTTGTCCGCAGCGGCTAGGTCGTCATCGGACAGGCAGGCATCAGCGCGACGCGCTGGCCCCGGCTTCGACCAGCCGCGCCACGACCTTGGCCGCTTCCACGCCCATGGCCTGGTAGCCAGCTCGGTTCGGATGCAGGTAGTCGCCCGCGCTGCCTTCGCTGTTTGGGACGAAGGGCGCGTAAAGGCTGCCCGTGCTCGGGTCCGTCGTCACGGCCGCGAAGTCGGCGGTGGCGTCGAACAGGCCGCTGGTCAAGATGTAGGTGTTCAGCCGCCTGCGATAGGCGTCGGTCTGGGCGCTCCCGTCCGAGGCGGCGAGCGCGGGGTTGATCGCGGCGACCGGGCTGTTGGCGGGAATCTGCCCGCCTGGGACGAAGGCCGGGGTCACGGTTGCACCGACCACCCCCACCCCTGCCGCGTGCAGGGCGCTCACCACCTGCTGATATCCCGCGATGACGGGCTCGGCCGTGCTGCCTGCGGCGCTGAGGTCGTTGATGCCCTCCATCCAGACCACGAGATTGATCCCGGACAAGCCAAGCACGTCGCGGCCGACGCGCTGCGTTGCTGGCTGCCCAGCGACGACCGCGGCGACCGCGTTGCCGCCGATGCCCTCGTTCACCACGCTGACCCGGTCGCCATAGCGGTTGTGCAGCTGGCGCGACATCACGTTGGACCAGCGGTCGTTGCCGTTCAGCGTGGAGAAGGTTCCGTCCGTGATCGAGTCGCCGAAGGCACAGATCACCAACGTGTCAATCGGCGCCACCACGTCCAGCTCGCTCATGAAAAAGAAAGAGGTCGTCGAGTACGGAAAGCCGACGTCGTCCTCCACCCCGGTCAGGTCGCCGGAGCCGGGTGCGCTGACGAAGCTGGTCGTGAAGCCGCTCCAATGATAGCTGGCCGGGCCGGACGTTCCCTGGACAGCAAAGCTGACCGCGAGGTTGCGCCCGTGCAGGAAGGGGATGCTGTCTGCGGTCACGTAGGGCAGGCGGACGGGGTCGCTGAATACTTGCTGGCCGGGCTGGACGGTGAGGCTTCCCTGGCCGCCAAAGGTGAGCCTCACGCTGGAGCCATGCACGAGGTTGGCCTGATAGTTTTGCAGAGCAATCGCAGCGGCGCCGAACGTCACGGGCTTGGTGCCGAACACGTTCGAGAAGCGCGCGCGGACCACCTGTCCCCAGAGGTCGGGCTTGATGATCATGCGCATGGTCTGGTTGCTGACCCCGTTCGTCGTTGCGTTGGGCAGCGCGAAGCCGAGGTCGGGCTGAGGGTCATAAGCAGAGACGGCGGCGTTCTGCGGGGTGGTCGGCGCCGCGTAGGCGCCCTGGATCGCCGTGGCCCAGGATGCGGCCCACTTCTGGCCGCTACCCAGGCCGGAGCTGTAGGCCGATGCCGGGTCTTCGGCCCGCGCAGGGGCAGTGGACAGACCTGCCAGGCTGGCTGCCAGAAGCGCGATGACGCCACGGCGATGACTGCCCCACCGCCTGGAGCGAAAAGCCGCACCGGGAGGTGTTGGCGGAAACCGCTGTTTGTGGTGTCGCATTCGTTTTCTCATCGCGGCATCTTATCGTTCTGCCTGAGCCTTGCCAGTCCGGGAACCCGGCCGAAACGCAACTCGTTCGTGCATGGTCCTTACAATGCGATTTTGAGCTGGTCGCAATCATCGCCGGCCACACGAAGCTGCCGGTGCGCCTCGCCGGGGACGGCGCAATCGTCGGCCCGAACATGATCCACGTCATCCCGCCCAACGCCATCCTGACCATCAAGGGTGGCATCCTCCGCCTTGCCCGTCCGGCACTGCCCGCAGCCCGCGGCACCTCGGTGAACACGTTCCTGGCATTGCTGGCGGAAGATCAGGGCGAGAACGCGGTCGCCATCATCCTGTCGGGGTTCGGCAGCGGCGGGGCGCTGGGCATCGCGGCGATCAGGGAGCACGGCGGCCTGACGCTGAGCCAGGCCGAGCTTGACCACCACGCCCTGCGGGGGATGCCGCGAAGCGCCGTGTCCGGCGGGTTCGTGGACCACGTGCTGGCTCGGGCAGGACTTCAGCAACGACAAGGCGGGCACGCTGATGCGCCGCCTCCAGCGGCGGATGCACGCGCTGCAGACCGACGAGGTGCCCGACTATGTCGAGCGGCTGCGGACCCAGCCGCCCGAGGACGACCTGGCGATCGCCGTGCTCATCGAGGAGGCGTTGCAGGACCTGGGCTGCGTCGTGGTGGGGCTGGTCGGCAAGCTGGAGGCCCCGGTGTCGCAGCGCGCCGCGTCACGGTTCGGCCGTTTCCGGCGGGTTCAGCATGGCGCTGCGGGCGCGCACCGCCTCGGCGATGACGTCCAGCACCGTCCGCACCCGCGGCACCTGCCGGTTCTCGCGGTGCACGCCGAGCCAGATCTCGGCAAAAGGGATCGGCGCCGGCGTCCTGATCCGGCGCAGGGCTGGCTCCGGGTCCGCCCGGAAGCGCGGCAGCAAGGCGAGACCGCCGCCGCAGTAGGCGGCCCAGTGCTGGGTCTCGTAGCTGTCGGCCTTGAGCACCACCTGCGCCCGTCCGGCGTGCTCGGCAAGCCAGACCGCCTGGCCGGAATGGTTGTGGCTGTCAAGCAGGGTGATCAGCTGGTGGCCGGCGCAACCGCTCGCCAGGTCCGGCTCGCCGTGGCGCGCGATGTAGGCCAGACACCCATACAGGCCGAAGGCGATCCGGCCGATGTTGCGTATCGTCAGGTCATGGTGCTCGAAGCGCCGCAGCTGCACGGCAATGTCGGTCTCCTGCGTCGCGAGCGGCTCGCGCGGCAGTTCAGGCAGGGCTTCGATCAGGATGCCGGGGTGGATGCTGTGCAGGGCGGCGAAACTCGGCGCGAGCAGGTGGCTCGTGAGCAGTTGCGCCCCGGCGACGCGCACCACCCCTTCCAGCCGGATGTCCTGTCCGGCGACAAGCTGCTGGATCGAGACCGCCTCCGTTTCCACGCGCTCAACGTGCGCGCGGACGCTCTCGCCTGCGAGCGTTGGCACGTAGCCGTCCGCCGTGCGCTGCAGCAGGCGCACGCCCAGGCCCTCCTGCAGGGAGGCCAGGCGCCGGCCGACGGTGGACTGGGTGACGTGCAGCTGCTTGGCGGCAGCGGCCAGGGTGCGGTGCCGGGTGACGGCCAGAAAGAAGCGCAGGTCGTCCCAGTCCAGCATCGCCATCCCCACGCAGTCCTGCACGGCCGCTGCTCAAGAATGCTCCTGCCCCGCAGGGCCGGACGGAGCGCATCGTGCCCTCATGCGACAGGCACTGTGTAGGATTTCTAACGTTTTGGGAACATCTAAATTACCGCCGCCGCCGGGCGTCCGGTGACGGCGGCTGCGCCCTAGCCCGCGCCTGCCACGCTGCACTGCCGCACAGTCGCGGCGGGCGGGTCCAAGCAGTTGAACTGCGTCGCGGCCTGCCCCCGCTTCTGGTCGAGGACCGGTTCGGACCGCCGGATGAGGCGCCGGCCGCAATCCCTGTCCGAGATGCTGACCGTTTTCGGCTCGTGCCTGAGCGTCCGGATCCATGCCAACGAGCCGGCCACTCGATGACCCGCCGGCAGCATCCGTGCGGACATTCGCGGCAAGGGTCCGAGTAAACATCGAAGCGGCAGTATGTCTTGCGGTTCAAAGTATAGATGCCGGATTAAGACTTTTTTATTTTGAACATTTACAGTTCTCGGAAAATCGGTGAAAATCAGGCATTTCTGCGTGGCCTTCACGCAGAAATGCACATCGCCAAGCTGGCAGACATCATGCATCATCTTCTTGGAAGTATCGCACTTCTGAAATCGCAGGCATTGTACCTGTATTTTCCTTATTCAACGTGACTATGCCCAAGGCGGCATCTTCATCCTGCTGACGTCCGGCTGTCCGAGGGTGGGCTGGCTGGAGGGGCGTGGCGCCGCCG
>CAHJXG010000331.1 GCA_903644035.1 Rhodospirillales bacterium | reverse complement strand
TGGAGCTGGGCCTCGTGCCGCGGGGCAGCCATCTGCTGGTCGAGAGCCTGGACCGGCTCAGCCGCGACCGCGTGCTCCTCGCGCAGGCGCTGTTCCTCCGCATCATCGAGGCTGGCATAACCATCGTCACCCTGATCGACGACCGGAGCTACTCGGCCGAGAGCCTGAACCGCAGCCCGATGGACCTCGTCGTGTCGCTGGTATGCATGATGCGGGCCAACGAGGAGAGCGTCACGAAGTCGGCCCGGGTGCGGGCGGCCTGGGCCCGCAAACGCGCCAAGCTCGGGACGACGCCGGCCACGGGACGCTGCCCGGGCTGGCTGCGGCTCGACAAGGCCACCGGCCGGTTCGTGGAACGCGAGCGGGAAGCCAACATTGTACGCCGCATCTATGCGGAGGCCGCCGCGGGCCTCGGCCAGTATGCGATCGCGCGCAAGCTCAATGCCGAGGCGGTCCCTCTGTTCAGCAGCGGCAACCAGCGCGGCAAGCCGTGGGGCCCGAAGTACATCCGTAGCCTGTTGACTGCACCGGCCGTGCGCGGAACCTACATCCCCTGCATCACCGGACGCGACGAACGGGGCCGCCTGCTCCTGCAGCCCCAGGCCCCGGTCGAGGGCTACTATCCCGCAGTGGTTGACGCGGCGACCTGCGCGGTCGTCGCGCACGCGCAGGAGGCAAGGCGCCGGGCATTCCCGGGAGCCTGCGCCGCGGCCGACCAGTCGGCGCCGCTGGGCCGGCCGGGACGGGTTGCCCCGGTGGCAAACCTCCTCGCGGGCCTGGGCCGCTGTCCCCTATGCGGAAGCACGATGCAGCTGCAGCGCGGCGAAACGGGACGGACCGACTGGCGCTACCTCACGTGCCGCCGCGGCTACGTCGGTGCCGGGTGCGAACGCCGCCATATCCGCTATCCCGGCATCGAGATCGTCCTCTCGAAGGGCATCGACGACGTCATCCGTTCCTGTCCCGCGCAGTTCCTCGATCCGGCCGCAAGAAGACAGCGTCTCAAGCAGGTGAGGTCGCGCCTGGCTGAGCTGCGCTCCAGGCGCGTGTCGTTGGAGGCGGACGCGCCGCTGCTGCTGGCGCTCAAAGCACGCATCCAGTCCGCCATTGCGGACGTGGGAGCGGAGGAGTGGGCGCTAGCGGAGGAACGTCGGCGCATGCGGCCCGGCACGGCCGGGTGGCTCGACGTGATCCTGCGTGCAAGGCTGGACCACCTGAGGGCCATGGCCCTGATCGAGCCTCTTAATCCACCCGCGGTCAACGCGGCCCTGAAATCCGTGCTGACGGAAGTGGTAGTGGACTGGCCTCGCAGCGTTCTCGTCCTCACCTGGCGGCATGGCGGCCGAAGCGAGATCAGCGTCGAACTGACCCGCCGCCGGGCGCTGAGCCGAAAGCACCGCGTCTCTGCTCCCTTCGATCCACAAGAATGAGGGACTGACCAACAGCCTGCCAACCTTGCTCGCCCTTCGAGCTGTTGGCCCGATGCTATCCAGCGGTCGGGCTGACGACACGGGCAGCTTCCAGCATCGCAACTAGGGCTTGTTAGCGCCCGAACTTTTCTCCTGCGGGTGCATTGTTCCGCCTTTTGACAAGGTGGGCTGGATGCTGACGGATGCGCAATGGGCAGTGCTGGAACCCTTGATCGAGGTGGTGCGTCCGGCGGCAAAGGTGCCGTCCCAGTATCTGCAGCGGACCATCAGCGCCATCGTGTGGCGGCACGACAACGGCGCGAAGTGGCGCGCGGTGCCGAACGAACTCGGCCCATGGTGGATGGCGGCGCAGTGCTTCATCCGCTGGTCGCGGCTCCATGTTTGGGAACGCCTGCTGACGCTGGTCCAGGAGCAGGGCGTGCAGCTTGGGATGACGTTTCTCGATGGCACCAGCATCCGCGCGCACCAGAAAGCGGCCGGGGCGGCCAAAACGGCGGCACCCCAGCGCAACGGGATCATCGCGAGGCACTTGGCCGGTCTCGTGGCGGCTAGGGCACCAAACCCTGCGTGATCACCGACGCGATCGGCCGGGCCGTGGCCTTTGTCCTGGCGCCGGGGCAGGCGCACGAACTGCCGCATGCCGTGGCGCTGCTCGAGCAACTGCCGGGCGTGCCCGGCTGGGTAGTCGCCGATCGCGGCTACAGCAGCCACGGCTTCCGCGAGCACATCCGGGACTTGGGCGCGCAGCCCGCGATCCCGCCCAAGCGGAACGAGGCGCCCGTGGCTTGCCCGGGTTGGATCTACACGCACCGCAACCAGGTCGAGCGGCTCTGGGCCAGGCTCAAGGAATGGCATGCGGTCGCCACGCGCTACGAGAAGACCGCCAACTCCTTCATGGGCGTCCTTTGCATGGCTGCAGCCATCGACTGGATCAAAGGCTAACAAGCCCTAGCGGGTGTGCCGTTTCGCCGCCGTTGCTCGCACTGCCGGCGAGGCGGCACGCCGATCTTAGCACCAGCGCTTTGGGTGTTCCCGCGCACCGGCTTGCAAGTGGGCTTGCTCATGGGTTACAAATTTTCAAACGACATGGCAACGTTTTCCCTTCTGGCCAGGAGCATTCGATGGCATTCCCCGGCGCCGAGCTTGAGACCATGTTGGTCCGAACTACCGTCGTGAGCTTGGCCTTGCAAGCGTTGGTCGGGCGGCTTGTGTCGAGCGGCGCGCTCAACAAGATCGATTTGGCGGTCATGCGGGAAATCGGGCTGGAGCTTGCGGCTGCCTTTCAAGCCCACGGCAGCACTGGCGTGCAGATTGCCAGTGCCCGGCTTGAAAGGGAGATGGCCGCATGGTGGGACGTCGCAGACAGAATGGACAAGGAGTAGCTTGTCTGTCTGATCGTAAGATCTCCGTGGCGAGTCGTGCGATGAGGTATGCTTCAGCCCCATCCTGCGACGCTGCGAGTCCATGTAATACCAGGTCAGCGAGCGCTCGTTCCATCGAAGCGTCGGGTGGCGACCCGGCCTGGCGTCCAGCTATCCAGCACGCATCACCCATACCCGGGTGCCCATACCGTAGTCGCAATCTACGTCATGACGAGTATACCTCAGATGCTGGGAACTACCAATGAGACGTCAGTTGCTTGCCGCTGTGTTCTCTACGATCGTCGGACCTGCTCGTCCGAACCCTCTTGCGCCGTTCCAGCAAGTTGCCACAGTTAAAGATATACCTCCAGTGCTCTCGGTCAACGCTGAGGACCGTATGGTGCTCAGCCAAGGCTTGTTTTCTGGCAGCGTCACAGTTGGCCGGTTGTTCGCCACCGCTCCCGTGGCCGCAACGAACAGCACTGTCGCTCGACGGCTGGGCGACCGATTCGCTGATACGATCAACGCCAAGGACTACGGTGCGACGCTCGACGGCAAAACAGATGACAGCCAGGCCATTCGGAGCGCGCAGGCTGTAGCTGGTCTCAACGCGGTGAGCCTTCCTATCGGAACAGCATCTATCAAAGCTTTACCGGACACGATGTCTGGACGCTTCAATGGGGAAGGTAGGCTTCGCACGGGGGATGGCTTGCCGAGGGGTCGAATGTTTGCTCGGCGTTCAACTGAGCCTACCCGTTACTCGAATATGGGCGATATCAGCACTGCTTTTGATGGAGATTTCTCTACCGTACATCTAGCGATTGAGCACAGGATCGATGGCGACTCCACTCTCACTCGTCCATCAAGCAACTATGCTTTTCATCATGAAAACAGCGCCATAACTGTATTTTGTCAGAACAAATCCGGCTACAACGCGCTTTCTAACGATCAAGGCGGACGTACAGGATGCGCAGCAATTACTGGACGTATTGTACAGGAAGGTCAGGGTGACGCAGCAATATTGTCATTGGGTGGCACGGTTTACGGTACAAATCCGGGGAGCACACATTTTCTAGCGAACCCTGCCGTTCTCTTGATGTTTGGTGACGTCTTTGGATTTGCCGATGGCACCTATCAACAGGTCGATGAGTTCAGCCACAATGATTATGGCTTTGATGTGGCAGTTTCCAGCACAGTACGGAATTTCTATCGCACAAACGATGCTGGTGCAAAGGGTGCTTGGTGGGTGGCCACCCGTTATCAGTCGTCCGGCACCAAGGCCGTCGATGTCGCGTTTCAAATCCTCGGTAGATGGAAAAACGTGCTGGACACGTCGAATATGTCAACTGGTCCAACCAAGGCAGTAGCCACCTTGGCCGCCGGACAACGCATCTACCTAAATGCCAGCAATCCCGACTTTTACTCCAATCCTGCTGCAGTTCGAGTCGGCGATGTATGGCTGACCTACAACCCAGGTAGCGGGAAAGTTGAGATAGTAGTGAAAGGCGCTCCTGTTATCCAGGCGTCTGCACAAGGGATAGAAGGAAACGTTTTAACTCCTATAACCAATATTTATAAAGAATCAGGACCTATTAGCGTAAGTGATCTGGTAGCGGTGATTGAGGCAGATCAGAATAGGCATATGTCCATTGGGATAGGCAAGAATGACGGGCATACAATAGTTATAAAATGTCTTGGCGATGGTAAAGTATATCTTACAGGAATATTGGACAATACTAAAGATAACATTCTGGAATTGAACTCGCAATCTTCCATGGAAGTTCTTTCTTTATTATGGTCATCAAATTATAATTCATGGTTAGTGCTTTCTCGATCTTTATCTAATCTGAGAAGTGCAACTACCTAACATTAATATGTTTTGTAGATACGTGTGGACAATCAGCTTTACTAAATTTTTAGTGATTGAGCTTTGGCGCTCCTACACAGGACCGATGAACCTTCTTCCGACGTTGAGGTACCGCCGCGAATGTCATGGGATAGCAAGGTGGCGTAATCTCTGGCTTGCCAACGAGCCATGACCGGTGTTCAAGCGCCGGCGAGATCGCGCCACGAAACAGGATAGTACGACAGGGGCGAACGGCACGACGCTGTTTGCGAACAAGGCTGGAGTCGAGTGGGGGCATCCGGGATCGGGTGCGCAGGTCGTTGAGGGGCTGATTCAGCAAGAGCTGGATGCGGACGGAGGCGAACACGCCGCCATGGGCCGGTTCATGTGAGAGAGGCAGTCTTAGATTGTGACCGCGGCGATAAAGCGCAAGACGAGCTTGGGATCGCTGGCCGACCTGCCGGCTCATGCCGTGCTGAATCGCGTGGTCCGTCCCGACGGCGCGCTGCGCTGCATAGTCAAGGAGTGCAAGCTCGCCCGCAAGGCGGCTTTCCCACGACCAAAAAGAAATTCGTGCGCGAAAGCGGCATCTACTGCGTGGGCCAGGCGATCAGGATTAGCGCGTGGGACGCCATTCTGCCAAGCTGGGCCGGGTACGGCTGCGCCGGGCGACGTGCTAGAGTTCTGCCTGCTTTCGGCGCGCGTGTGGTGCGGGGGCGACCGTTGAACGTTGTCGGCGCAGTTCGAGTGTGTCCGGCCCGCCACGGGCGTTATGTTGGCCGGCGACTCCAGCGTGTCCGCACTGATGACGACCTTTGATGGTTCCGCGTTCGAGGAGATGGCGGCCATCAAGCCGCTGCGGAGGGCGCAGAAGAAGCTGCGGCGGGAAAACTTCAAGCTCGCGCGGAGAGAAAATGTTCGGCTTATGCGCAAGACTGGGCCAGGCGCGTCGGCATCGTTCATTGCAAGGTGCGCAACTGGCGGAGGGACGTGCTGCACCACACCTCGCACCGGCTGACGGCCAACGCGACGCGTATAAAAATCGCAGAGCAGGACTTCGGCCCGATGCCGGTTGTAGAAACGCGAATGCTGGCGACCGTTGGCGATGAAAGTCAGTGACCCCGAACTCACCCACCCAGCCCCAAACCGGACCTACTCACGTTTGAGCCAAGGCATGCAGCCCTTTGGCATGGTAGACCATCGTCCGATGTCTGCCCTGCTCGTGACTGCGTGAGGAAGTCTTGGACGATTGGGTCCGCCTGGTGTTCGACGAAGGCTTCCCGTGCGACACGGTGCAGCGTTGGCCCGGGGTCGACTGGCGGAAACGGCCGCCCAGATTGTTTCGAGACCTTTCGGGGGCGCCGTCCGGACCGGTCGTCCTCCCGGCGGGCCGGCGGTCGCAGTCCCGGCGGCTGGACAGGCTGCGCGACGTTTGCCTGACCTGGTCCAACTTTTTCATTGCCGGGGACCGCTGCGCGACGATCTACGACGATCCCCGGACCGCCGTGGCCGGCATCGTGGACTGGCCGGGATTATCGGAAACGGCGGGCATCCAGCGCCGGGGCGACGGCTTCGCCGTGTCACGGTCCCGGCTGCGGA
>CAHJXG010000330.1 GCA_903644035.1 Rhodospirillales bacterium | reverse complement strand
GCCCGGTCGGCGGCGATGGGCCGGGGGTGCCCGGCATAGGCGGCGTCGAGCCGCGCCCGCAACGCCGCGAGCGCCGTCGCCGGGTCGCCGCCATTGTCGATCAGGTCATCGGCCACCCGGCAGAACGCATACAGCGCCGTCGCCGGCTCATGCACCCGGCGCGGCAGCAGCAGCGAGGCGGCGAAGAAGCTGCGCGACCCCCCGCGCAGCAGGTCGCGGCAGGCGGCGAGGTCGGCGCTATCGAGCGACTGAGGCATGGGGCACCACGGCATCGAGGACACGCGCCGAGCACAGGACGCCCGGCAGGCCGGCGCCCGGATGGGTCCCGGCGCCGACGAGGAACAGGCGGTCCACCTCCTCGCTGCGGTTGTGCGGGCGGAACCAGGCGGATTGGGTGAGCAGCGGCTCCATGCCGAAGGCGGCGCCGCGGTAGGAGAGCAGGCGGTCGTGGAAATCCTGCGGCGTCATCACGTGCTGGGTGACGATCGCGTCCTCGAGGCCCGGCAGGATCGTCTCGCCCAGCGCGCGGGCCAGGGAGGCCCGGTAGGCCTCGGCGGTCGCCGCCCAGTCGGTGCCGCTGGCGAGGTGCGGCACCGGGGACAGGACGTAGAACGCATCGCAGCCCGGCGGCGCCAAGGAGGGATCGGTCGCGGTCGGACGGTGCAGATACAGCGAGAAGTCCTCGGCCAGATGGTGGCGCTTGAAGATGTCCCGCAGCAGCTCGCGGTAGCGGGGGCCGAGCAGGATGGTGTGGTGCGCGACGTCCGGATACTGCCGCCGGGTGCCGAAGTACCAGACGAACAGGCTCATGGAGTAGCGCGCCCCCTCGATGCGGCGGTCGGTCCAGCGGCGGCGGCGGTGCTGCGGCGCCAGCAGATGGCGGTAGGTCCAGGCCGCATCGGCGTTGGACACCACGATGTCCGCCGGGACCACGGCGCCCGAGCGCAGGCGCACCCCCGTGGCGGCACCCCGGTCCACGGTGATCTCCGCGACCTCCTGGCGGCACTGCACCGTCCCCCCCTGCCCGCGGATCAGGTCCACGAGGCCCGCGACCAGCGCGCCCGTGCCCCCCATGGCGAAGTGCACGCCCCAGCGCCGCTCCAGGAAGGCGATCAGCGCATAGATCGAGCTGGCGCTGAACGGGTTGCCGCCCACCAGCAGCGGATGGAAGCTGAGCGCCACGCGCAGCCGCGGGTCGCGGATGTGCTTGGCGACCAGGCGGTGCACGCTGCCGAGGCTGCCGAGCCGCACCAGGTCCGGCACGACGCGGGCCATGTCGGTCCAGCTGTCGAACGGCACGTCGCCCAGCCGCTCGAACCCCACCCGGAAGATCGCCTCGCTGCGGGCCATGAAGCGCTCATAGCCGGCGACGTCGGCCGGGTTGAAGCGGGCGATCTCGGCCCGCATGGCGGCGGGGTCGCCGGTGTAGTCGAACGTGGCGCTGTCGTGGAAGCGGATGCGGTAGAACGGGCTGATGGGCCGCAGCTCCACGTCGTCCGACAGGCGACGGCCGCACAGCGCCCAGAGTTCCTCCAGCAGGAACGGCGCGGTGACGATGGTGGGGCCGCCGTCGAAGGTGAAGCCGTCCTGGCGGAACACGTAGGCGCGTCCGCCGGGCGCATCGAGCTTCTCCAGCACCGTCACCCTATAGCCGCGCGCCCCGAGGCGCACCGCCGCGGCCAGCCCGCCGAAGCCGCTGCCGATGACGACGGCGTGGGGCCGTGCCGGGGCCGTGGGTGCATCGGGCGGGACGGTGGCGAGCAGCATGGACATGACACATGGACTGTAACAGCATCCTGACAGTCGCGACCAGCGGGTGGAACCAGGAATAAGGGTGCCAATGACAATTATGCCGAGACTAGCGGTGGCGGCCCTGGCGGCGGCGGCGATCCTGGTCGGGCTGTGGCAGCTTGAGGCGGCAAAGACGGGCCTGGTGATCACGCCGGGGCGGGTCGGCGTCATCCCGGTCACGGTGTTCGCACAATCCGCGACGGGGGCGGCGCCGGTCGTGGTGGTCGCGCATGGGTTCGCCGGGTCGCAGCAGCTCATGCTGCCGTTCGCGGTGACGCTGGCACGGAACGGCTACCGGGCGGTGACCTTCGACTTCCCCGGCCACGGCCAGAACCCGGCGCCGCTGACCGGCGGCCTGGCCGACGACTCGGCACGAGGCGCGGTGCTGACGCGGGCGCTGGACGCGGTGGTCAGGTTCGCGCAGGGGCTGCCGGGGGGCGAGCGTATGGCGCTGCTCGGGCATTCCATGGCGTCCGACATCGTGGTGGGCTTTGCCCGGACCCATCCGGACATCCAGGCGACGGTCGCGGTGTCCCTGTTCTCGCCAAGCGTCACGGCGGCCTCGCCCCGCAACCTGCTGGTCATCGCAGGCAGCCTGGAGCCGGCGATGATCCGGGACGAGGGGCTGCGCATCGCCCGCATGACCGCCGGCGACGCGGCGCAGCAGCGCGTGACCTACGGACGGTTCGAGGACGGCACCGCCCGGCGCTCCACGCTCTCCGGCGGGGTCGAGCATATCGGCGTGCTGTTCAGCCGGCAGAGCCTGGCGGAAACGCTGGACTGGCTGAACCAGGCGTTTGGACAGCAAGGTGACGGGTGGATCGACGCGCGCGGGCCGTGGCTCGGGCTGCTGTATCTCGGGCTGGTCGCGCTGGCCTGGCCGCTGTCGGCCCTGCTGCCGCGGGTGGCGGCCGTGCCGCTCGGGGCCGGGCTG
>CAHJXG010000329.1 GCA_903644035.1 Rhodospirillales bacterium | reverse complement strand
AGGTCGGCCGGCGCCGTGCCGCGGCCCAGCAGCCCGTTCGGCCGCACCACCAGCACCGCCGCCATTACGACGAACACCAGCACCAGCGTCGCCTTGGGAATCAGCACGACGCCGAACGCCTGCAGCAGCCCGATCAGCACGCTCGCAAGATAGGCCCCCGTGATGCTGCCGAGGCCGCCGACGACGACCACCACGAAGGCGTCGGTGATGACGGACAGGTCGATGCCGAGGTTGGCCGACCCGTCCGGCAAGGCGAGCGCCCCGGCGAACCCCGCCAGCCCCGCCCCGAGCGCGAACACCGACGTGAACAGCCTCCGCTGATCCACCCCGAGCGCCGCGACCATCTCCCGGTCCCACGTCGCGGCCCGCACCAGCCGGCCCCACCGCGTGCGGTTGAACACCAGCCAAAGCAGCGCCAGCATGGCCGGGCCGATGGCGATCAGCACCAGGTCATAGACCGGGAACCGCTCGTCCGCGATGCGTACGAAGGCGCGCAGCCAGGGCGGGCGGGAGATCGTGAGGTCGTCCGGCCCCCAGATGGCGAGCGCCGCGTCCTGGATGATCAGCACGACGCCGAAGGTCGCCAGCAGCTGGAACAGCTCGGGTGAGCGATACAGGCGCCGCAGCAGCCCCATCTCCAGCAGCGCGCCGAACGCCGCCAGCCCGGCCGCCGTGCCGAGCACGCCGAGCGCGAACCAGGCGGGGTCCCGGGGCAGATGGGTGAAGATGGTCCAGGCGAGATAGGCGCCCAGCATGGTCAGGCTGCCATGCGCGAAGTTCACGATGCGGGTCACGCCGAAAATGACGGTCAGCCCCGACGCGACCAGGAACAGCGAGGACGCGCCGGCCAGCCCGGTCAGCGCGTGAACCAGCACGAACCCCACGCGGAGGCTCAGCGTCGCAGCGTGCGCACCTCGGCGTCTGACGGCTGCGCGTCCTTGCCGTCCCCGTACTCCCAATCGACCATGACGCCCTCGCCGCCCCTGAGCGCCGTGCGGCCCACGAAGGTGCCGAACGTGCTCTGATGGTCGGCGGCGCGATACAGCGCGGGCCCGAACGGCGAGTCGAACGGCAGGCCCTCGAAGGCTGCGATTAGCTTGTCCGTCTCCGTGCTTCCGGCCCGGGCGAGGCCGGCGGCAATCGAGTGGAGCAGCGTGTAGCCCACCACCGATCCCATCCGCGGCGCCTGCTTGAAGCGCTCCTGGTAGGCGCCCTCGAACGTGCGGGCGCTCGGCACCTGGCCGACGGGGTAGCCGGTGACCAGCCAGCCCTCCGGCGTCTCGTCGCCCAGGGGGAGCAGGTACTCCGGCTCCCCGGTCAGCACGGAGACGACGTCGCGCCCCTCGAACAGCCCGCGCGTGTTGCCCTGGCGCACGAAGTTCGTGAGGTCGGGGCCGAACAGCACGTTGAAGATGCCGTCAGGCTTGGCGCCGGCCAGCGCCTGCACGGTGGCCCCGGCGTCGATCTTGCCGAGCGCCGGCAGCTGGTCGGCGACGAACTCCACATCGGGCCGCTGCGCCTTCAGCAGCGTCTTGAACCACCGCACGGCGGACTGGCCATATTCATAGTTGGGCGCGACCGTCGCCCAGCGCTTCGCCTTGAGCTTCGCCGCCGCCGGCATCATCATCGCGACCTGCATGTAGGTGGACGGGCGCAGCCGGAAGCAGGTCGGGTTGCCGCGGTCCCAGACCAGCGCGTCGGTCAGCGGCTCACCGGCGACGTACAGCTTGTTGTTGCGCGCGGCGAAGTCGCTCATCGCGAGGCCCACGTTGGACAGGAACCCGCCCGCCAGCAGGTCCACCTTCGCGTCCGACAGCAGCTCGCCCGCAAGCTGCGTCGCGGTCTGCGGCTGCCCGGCGTCGTCCCGGCTCAGCACCTCGATCTTGCGCCCGGCCACGCCGCCGCGGGCGTTGATCTCGTCCACCGCCACCTGCCAGCCGTTGCGATACGGCACGGTGAACGCCGGGGCCGCGGTGTAGCTGTTGATCTCGCCAATGCGGATCGGCGTGCTGCCCTGGGCACGCACGATGGCAGGAGCCGCCAGGCCCGCGGCGGCCGTCCCGAGAACAACCCGTCTTGTCAGCATGTCGGCCTACCCATGACGCGAGAGGTGAAAGAGATCGTTTGCATACATCCAATCGACTGGCTGCTGCTGCCGCTGTCAAGCAAATAGCTTCCCGTCTTGACCCAGGCAGCCGGTTCTGGTCCGACTGCCGCATGACCGACGACAACCCTCTGCTCGCGCCCTGGACCACGCCGTTTGGCGTGCCGCCGTTCGACCGCATCCGGCCGGAGCATTTCGCCGAAGCCTTCGAGCATGCCATGCGCGAGCACCTCCAGGAGATCGCCGCCATCGGCGCCGACCCGGCGGCGCCGAGCTTCGCCAACACGGTCGAGGCCCTGCAGCGCAGCGGGCGGCTGCTGGGGCGGATCGGCATGGCGTTCTCCAACCTGGTGGTGAGCCTGGGCGGCGACGCCCTCCAGGACGCCGACCTGGAGATGTCGCCGAAGCTCGCCCAGCACGGCACCCAAGTGTCGCTCGACCCGTCGCTGTTCGCCCGCGTGGACGCGCTGCACCGCCGCCGCGACGCGCTGGGCCTTGCGGAGGACCAGCGGCGGCTGCTGGAGCGCGTGCACCTCGGCATGGTCCGCAGCGGCGCGGCGCTGGGTCCCGACGAACGGGCGCGGATGGGTGTCATCTCGGAGCGCCTTGCGGTGCTGCACACCCGGTTCGGCCAGAACGTGCTGCATGACGAGAAGGCATGGCACCTGCCGCTGGCCGAGGCGGACCTCGATGGCCTGCCGGACTTCGTGCGGGAGACGGCGCGGCAGGCGGCGGCGGAGCGCGGGATGCCGGGCCACGTCGTCACCCTGTCGCGCTCGCTGATCGAGCCGTTCCTGACCTTCTCCGACCGCCGCGACCTGCGCCAGGCGGCCTACGAGGCCTGGATCGCCCGCGGCACGCAGGCCGGCGCGCATGACAACCGGGCGCTGATCCCCGAGATCCTGGCGCTCCGCGCAGAGCGGGCGCGACTGCTCGGCTACACGAGCTTCGCCGCCTTCCGCCTGGCGGACACCATGGCCGGCACGCCCGAGGCGGTCGAGGCGCTGCTGGCGGAGGTGTGGGAGCCTGCGAAGCGCAAGGCGGCCACGGAGCGCGACCGGCTGCTGGCGGTGGCGCGGAGTGGCGGGTTCAACGGCGCGCTGGCCCCCTGGGACTGGCGCTACTACGCGGAAAAAGTGCGCTGCGCCGACTACGCGATAGACGCGGGGGAGTTGAAGC
>CAHJXG010000328.1 GCA_903644035.1 Rhodospirillales bacterium | reverse complement strand
CGCGGCAGCCGGCTGATGGAGATGACCGACATCCGCGCCAAGCCCGCGGTGTACTTCGGCGGCAAGAGCCGAATCATCGACTTCGCGCTGTCGAACGCGCTGAACTCGGGCATCCGCCGCATCGGCGTCGCCACGCAGTACAAGGCGCACAGCCTGATCCGCCATTTGCAGCGCGGCTGGGACTTCTTCCGGCCGGAGCGCAACGAGAGCTTCGACATCCTGCCCGCGAGCCAGCGCGTGTCGGAGACCGGCTGGTACTCCGGCACCGCCGACGCGGTGTACCAGAACATCGACATCATCGAGAGCTACGAGCCGCGCTTCATCGTCCTGCTCGCCGGCGACCACATCTACAAGATGGACTACGAGCCGATGCTGCAGCAGCACGTCGAGCAGAACGCCGACGTGACGGTGGGCTGCATCGAGGTGCCGCGGATGGAGGCGACCGGCTTCGGCGTCATGGGCGTCGATGAGGACGACCGGATCGTCTCCTTCCTGGAGAAGCCCGCCGACCCGCCCGGCATCCCCGGCAGCCCCGACCAGGCGCTGGCCAGCATGGGCATCTACGTGTTCGACACGCGCTTCCTAATGGACCAGCTCCGCCGCGACGCCGCCGACGCCGGCAGCGGCCACGACTTCGGCCGCGACCTCATCCCCTACCTCGTCGAGCACGGCAAGGCGGTCGCGCACCGCTTCGCCGCCTCCTGCGTGCGCTCCTCGGCCGAGGCGGAAGCCTACTGGCGCGACGTCGGCACCGTCGATGCGTATTGGGAGGCGAACATCGACCTCACCGACTTCGTGCCCGGCCTTGACCTGTATGACCGGGACTGGCCGATCTGGACCTATGCCGAGATCACGCCGCCGGCGAAGTTCGTCCATGACGAGCCGGGCCGGCGCGGCCAGGCGATCAGCTCCCTCGTGTCCGGCGGCTGCATCGTGTCCGGCAGCGCCATCCACCGCTCCCTGCTGTTCACCGGCGTGCACACCCACTCGCGGGCGGTGATCGACGCTGCGGTGATCCTGCCCTATGTCACCGTCGGCCGGGCCGCGCGGCTGCGCAACGTCGTCATTGACCGCGGCGTCAGCATCCCCGACGGCCTGGTGGTCGGCGAGGACGCCGAGCAGGACGCGGCCCGCTTCCGCCGCACCGGGCGCGGCGTGTGCCTGATCACGCAGCCGATGATCGACAGGCTGCAGCTGACCAACAAGCCGCGAGCGTGACGCCGCTCCGCGTCCTTTCGGTCACGTCCGAGATCTATCCGCTGGTCAAGACCGGCGGCCTCGCGGACGTGGCCGGAGCGCTTCCGGCGGCGCTGGCGACGCAGGGGGTCGAGGTCCGGTCGCTCGTGCCGGGCTATCCCGCCGTGCTGGCGGCACTCAAGGGTGCTGCGGCGGTGCACAGCGTGCCCGACCTGTTCGGTGGGCCGGCCCGCGTGCTGGACGGCACGGCGGCCGGGCTGCGCCTGTTCTGCATCGATGCGCCGCATCTGTACGACCGGCCAGGCACGCCCTATGGCCAGCCGGACGGCACGGACTTTCCCGACAACCCGCAGCGCTTCGCGGCCCTCGCGCAGATGGCGGCGGTGATCGGGTTGGGCGGCGCCGGGTCCTTCGCGCCGGACGTGGTGCACGGGCATGACTGGCAGGCGGGGCTGGCGCCGGCCTACCTGCACTATGCCGGCACGGCGCGGCCGGCGACGGTCATGACCGTGCACAACCTGGCGTTCCCGGGCCGCTTTCCCGCGTCGCTGCTCGGCGCCCTCGGCCTGCCGCCGGCGTCCTACGACGTGGACGGCGTCGAGTTCTACGGCGGCATCGGCTTCCTCAAGGCCGGGCTGCGCCTGGCCGACGCGATCACGACCGTCTCCCCGACCTACGCCGCCGAGATCTGCACGCCGGAGGGCGGCATGGGCCTCGACGGCCTGCTCCGCAGCCGGTCGGGCGCGCTGTCGGGCATCCTGAACGGCATCGACACCACGGTGTGGGACCCCGGCGCCGACGTGCACCTGGCCGCCGAGTTCGGCGGGCACCGCCTGCGGCGCCGGCCCCGCAACAAGGCGGCCTTGCAGGCGCGGCTGGGCCTGGCACCCGACCTGGCCGCCCTGCTGTTCGGCGTCGTCAGCCGGCTCACCCGGCAGAAGGGCATGGACCTCGTGCTGGACGCGCTGCCGGCGCTGCTGGGCCACGGGGCGCAGCTCGCCGTCCTGGGATCCGGCGAACCGGGGCTGGAGGACGGGTTCGCTGCAGCCGCGAGCGCCCATCCGGGCCGGGTCGGCCTGCTGGCTGCGTTCGACGAGAGCCTGGCGCACCTGATCCAGGGCGGCTGCGACGCGCTGCTGGTGCCGTCCCGGTTCGAGCCGTGCGGCCTCACCCAGCTCTGCGCCTTGCGGTATGGCGCCGTGCCGGTGGTGGCGCATGTGGGCGGGCTGGCGGATACCGTCATCGACGCGAACCCCGCGGCGCAGGCAGCCGAGGTGGCGACCGGCCTCCAGTTCGCCCCGGTGACGGCCGCCGGGCTGGAGCACGCCATCGCCCGCACGGCCCGGCTCTGGCAACAGCCGAAGGCGTGGGCCCGCACGCAGCGCAACGCCATGCGCGGCGATTACGGTTGGGACCGTCCCGCCGCCGAGTATGCGGCGTTGTATCGCACGCTCCGGCGGCATTAGCGGCTTCGGCCGGAGCGTCGTCGTCCGCGCTTCCCGCGGCGCGAGGATGGCGCTACAGAACCTGGCCGCGTGGCGTGCCCGGCCTCTAAATGGAAGGGCGGCCTTGCGGCCAAAAAAGAGAGGGAACGGCAATGAACGCAGGCATCAAGGCATCGAGCGACGCGATCCTGCAGCAGGTTGTGTCGGGGGAACGGGTCCCCGGCGTGGTGGCGATGGCCACGGACCGGAACGGCACCATCTATGAGGGCGCCGCCGGCAAGCGCACGCTCGGCCAGGACGCCGGCATGACGGCCGACAGCGTCTTTGCGATCTTCTCCACCACCAAGGCGATCACCGGCACCGCCGTCCTGCAGCTGTTCGAGGAGGGCAGGCTCGACCTCGACGCGCCCGCCAAAACCTATGCCCCGGAGATCGGCAAGCTGCAGGTGCTGGACGGCTTCGACGCTGCCGGCAGGCCGCGGCTCCGCGCGCCCAAGCGCGACATCACCACCCGTATGCTGCTGCTGCACACCGCCGGGCTGGGCTACGACATCTTCAACGAGCACTATCTCCGTTTGGCGCAGGAGCACGGCCAGCCGAGCGTCACCACCGCGTCCAAGGCGTCGCTCATGACGCCGCTGCTGTTCGATCCCGGGGAGGCCTGGGAGTACGGCTCCAACATCGACTGGGCGGGCCAGGTGGTGGAGGGCGTCACCGGCAGGCGGCTGGGCGAGGTCATGCAGGAGCGGATCTTCACCCCCCTCGGCATGGCGGACACGGCCTTCACCATGACGCCGTCCATGCGGTCCCGCCTCGCCCGCATCCATCAGCGCGAGGCCGACGGCAGCCTGACGCCGCTTAACGACTTCGAGTTGCCGCAGGAGCCAGAGGTGCACATGGGCGGCCATGGCCTCTACTCCACGGTGGGCGACTACTGCCGCTTCATCCGCATGTGGCTGAACGACGGCGCCGGCGAAGGCGGCCGCGTGCTGAGGCGGGAGACGGTCCTCCACGCCGAGAAGAACGGCCTCGGCGACCTGAAGGTCAAGGGATTGCCCGGCGTCATCCCCGCGCTGTCGAATGATGCGGAGTTCTTCCCGGGCCAGCCGAAATCCTGGGCCTTGACGTTCATGGTGAACGACATCGAGGCGCCGACCGGGCGGCCCGCGGGTGCGCTCGCCTGGGCCGGCCTCGCCAACCTGTTCTACTGGATCGACCGCCAGAACGGCATCGGCGGGTTCTGGGCGACGCAGATCCTCCCGTTTGCCGACGCGGCCTCGGTCGGCGGCTACATCGATTTCGAAACGGCGGTCTATCAGGGCCTGGGCTTGAAGAAAGCCGCGTAGGCCTTGCTTCAAGTCCCCTCGCGTGCCGACGTGGGGGGCTTGGGTGCCATAGGTCGGGGAGCATGGAATGCGGATCGGAGTGGCCGGACTCGGCGGGCGGATGGGCTTGCTGCTGGCGGACGAGATCGCCGCGGCTGGGCATGAGGTCGCCGGCGGCACGCTGCGGCCGGGATCGAGCCGGACCCCGCCGCCGGGCATCGCCATTCTGCCCGACCTCGCGGCGCTTGCGGCGCAGGCCGACGCGGTCATCGACTTCACCCACGCCTCGGCGGCGCAGCCGCACGCAGCGGCCAT
>CAHJXG010000327.1 GCA_903644035.1 Rhodospirillales bacterium | reverse complement strand
CGGGCCAGCCGCGCCAGCCCGGCGCCCACGTCCGCGCCCAGATGCACCCGCAGCGCCCGCCGCCCCCGCTCCGCCAGCACGTCGAAGTCGCCGCGCGCCTGCGCCGCCTTCACCGTGCCGAAGGTGAAGGTCTCGCCGGGCACGGCCAGGTCCCTCGCGTCGTCTGCGGTGATCTGCAGCACGACGCCGCTGTTCGGCCCGCCCTTGTAGGCCTGGCCGGTCGAGTGCAGGAACCGTGGCCCGAAGCCCACGCAGGTCGCCACATGCTTCGCGTCGCGGATACGGGTGCGGATCGCCTGCAGCGCCTCGATGTGCGCGGCGCTGCGGTCGAGGTAGGCGAGCAGCGCCACGTAGTCGCCGGGTCCGGCGCGGTCCAGATGCGCCTTGATCACCGCATCCAGGGTTTCCTGACGCAGCGCGTCCTGATCGCGCGGGTCGGTGAACAGCTTGATCCCGTCGGACACCAGGAACGGCGCCTCGTCCGGCAGCTTACCGGTGGCGGCATAGGCGTCGGTCAGCTTCTTCGTCTCGATCTTGCTGGCCTCGACGTCCGGCTGGTCGAACGGGTTGATGCCGATCACGGCACCGGCGACGGCGGTGGCGAACTCCCAGAGGAAGAACTGCTGCGCCACCTGCTCCGTGCTCGACAGCGACAGGCGCACGACCGGCTGGCCGGCCTGCTCCAGCGCCGCCACGGCCGCATCCTGCGCCGGGTCGGGCGCCGTGGTCAGGCGCAGGTAGGCGAACACGCGGTCGTCGCCGTAAACGCCTGGCGCCCCCAGCGGCTCGCCGTCCACCGGCACGATGCCGTGGCCCTGCTTGCCCGTGCTCTCCGCCAGGAGCTGCTCCAGCCAGGCGCCCATGTCGTGGATGCCGGGACTGGCGATGACCGTGACCTTGTCCCGCCCGGCCTTCGCCGCGGCGCCGAGGATGGCGCCAAGCTGCACGCCGGGGTTCTCGTCCGGCGGGACGCCCGCCGCACAGCTTCGCATCATCAGCGCGGCCGAGTAGAGGAAACCGCGCAGGTCCAGGCCCATCGCCGCCGCCGGCACCAGACCGAAGTTGGATAGCACGGAGTAGCGCCCGCCGATGGCCGGGTCGCCCATGAACACCTGGCGGAAGCCGTCCGCCTCCGCCACGCGCTGCATCTTCGACCCGGGGTCGGTCACGGCGACGAAGTGTTGACCGGCCTTATCGCCGACCGCCTTCTGCATGGCGTCCCAGAAATACGCCTTGAAGATGTTGGGCTCCAGCGTGCCGCCGGACTTGCTGCTGACGATGCAGAGCGTCTTCGAAAGGTCCACCCGGGCGTGCAGCGCCGCGATCTGCGCCGGGTCGGTGCTGTCGAGCACCAGCAGCTCCGGGAAGCCGGCCTGCCGCCCGAACGTCTCGGCCAGCACCTCCGGCCCCAGGCTGGAGCCGCCCATGCCGAGCAGCAGCACGTGCTGGAAGCCCTCCGCCTTGATCTCGTCCTGGAACGCCTGCAGCGCCGGCAGGTCGGCCGAGCGGTCCTCGATCACGCGCAGCCAGCCCAGCCACTTCGCCTCGTCCGCCCCGCTCCACAGGCTCGCGTCGTGCGCCCAGAGGTCGCGCACCTTGCCGTGCTTGCGCCAGTCCTCCATCACCGCCTTCACGTCGCCGGCCAGCGGCTCGGGCAGGCTCGCCTGCATGGTGCTCAGCTTGTCGCCCAGCATGGCGGCCCGCTTCGCCGCCACGGACCCCAGCAGCTTGTCGGCCGCGGCGGCAAACAGCTCGACCCCGTCCACGACCAGCGCCTTGGTCACCTCGTCAAGCCCGAGCCCGTGTTCCTCCGCCGCCGCCATGACCGCGCGGGCGCCGTCCAGGTCCTCGGTCAGGCTGGCGCGCGGGTGCCCGTGGTCGCGGAACGCGTCCATGGTCGCCGGCGGGATGGTGTCCACGGTGTCGGGGCCGATCAGCTCCTCGACATACAGCACGTCGCTGTAGGCCTTGTCCTTCACCCCGGTGCTGGCCCACAGCAGGCGCTGCGGCAGCGCGCCCGCCGCCGCCAGCTTCTGCCAGCGCGGGCTTGCAACCATCTTGACGTAGGTCTGGTAGGCCATCTTGGCGTTGGCGATGGCGACCTTGCCGCGAAGCGCGGACAGGGCCGTCTCTCCGGCCTTCACCCGCTCGTCGATCCTCTTGTCGATCACCGCGTCGATGCGGCTGACGAAGAAGCTCGCGACGCTCGCGATTCCCGCGACGCTCTCGCCCCGCGCCGCCCGGTCCTCCAGCCCGGCGATGAACGCCTCCGCCACCGCCTCATAGGCCGCCTGGCCGAACAGCAGCGTCACGTTGATGTTCATTCCGTCGCCGATCAGGGTGCGGATCGCGGCGACGCCCTTGTCGGTGCCGGGCACCTTGACCATCAGATTCTCGCGCCCGACGGCCTTCCAGAGCTTCCGGGCCTCCGCCACCGTCTCATCGGTGTACAGCGCCAGGTAGGGCGACACTTCCAGGCTGACGTAGCCGTCCACCTTGCCGGTCGCCTCATACACCGGGCGCATCACGTCGCAGGCCTGCTGGATGTCCTCCTCCGCCAGCGCCTCGTAGATGTCGAGCGCGTCGTGGTCGCCCCGCTCCGCCAGCGTCTTGAACCCGGCGTCGTAGTCGGTGCCCTCCCCCATCGCCTTCTGGAAGATGCTGGGGTTGGAGGTGACGCCCTTCAGCCCGTCCCGGTCGATCAGGGTCTTGAGGCTGCCGTCATGGATGAAGCTGCGCTGGATGAAGTCGAGCCACGGGCTCTGGCCGAAGCCCTCAAGCTGCTTGAGGGCGTTGCCGATGGCAGGCTGCTGGGTGTCCATGAATCAGCTCCCCTTGCCGCGCTTGGCTTGCGCGCGGGCGGCTTCCAGCACCTTGTCTGGCGTGAAGCCGAACTTCTTCAACAGGTCGCCGGCGGGCGCGCTGGCGCCAAAGGTGTGCATGCCGATCACGGCGCCGCCCCAGCCGACGTATCGGTCCCATCCCAGGGTGGACCCCTGCTCGACCGCCACCCGGCCCGGCACGGAGGACGGCAGCACGCTTTCCCGGTACGCCTCGTCCTGGCTCTCGAACAGCTCCCAGCTCGGCATCGACACGACGCGGGAGCGGGTGCCCTCGGCGGCGAGCGCCTCATGCGCGCCGAGGCAGAGCGACAGCTCGCTGCCGGTGCCGATCAGGATGACGTCGGGCGTGCCCTCATCCTTGGTGACCACGTAGGCGCCCCGGCTGAGGCCGGACGCCGGCGCATACTTGTCGCGGTCGAGCGTCGGCAGCGCCTGGCGGCTCAGGATCAGCGCGGTGGGCTTGTCGTGCATGTGCATGGCGACCCGCCAGGCCTCGGCGACCTCGTTCGCGTCGGCGGGCCGGATCACCACCATGCCGGGCACCGAACGCAGGGCGACGAGCTGCTCGATGGGCTGGTGCGTCGGGCCGTCCTCGCCCACGCCGATGCTGTCATGGGTGAAGATGTAGATGACCGGCAGCTCCATGATCGCGGCCAGGCGGATCGGCGGCTTCATGTAGTCGCTGAAGATCAGGAATCCCGATCCGTAGGACCGGACGCCGCTCAGCGCCATGCCGTTGCAGATCGACCCCATGGCGTGCTCGCGGATGCCGAAATGCAGGTTGCGGCCGCCGTAGTTGTCCGCCTCGAAGCTGCCCGCGCCCTGGAACGTCAGGTTGGACTTGGTGGAAGGCGCGAGGTCGGCCGCCCCGCCCACCAGCCACGGCACGTGGGGTGCTATGGCGTTCAGCACCTTCTGCGAGCTGTCGCGGCTCGCCAGGCCCTTGGCGTCGGCGGGGAAGCTCGGGATGTCCGCATCCCAGCCGTCCGGCAACTGATGGTGGTCCATCATGTCCAGCTCGGCCGCGAGATCGGGATACTCGGCGCGGTAGCGGGCCAGCATGTCCGTCCAGGCGGTGCGCAGGCGGTGGCCGCGCGCGCCCATGCCCTTGGCAAAGTGCTCGCGCACGCCGGGCGGCACCAGGAACTGCGCGTCCTCCGGCCAGCCGTAGCTGCGCTTGGCGGCGCGGATCTCCTCGTCGCCCAGCGGCTCGCCATGCGCCTCCCGCGTGCCCTGCTTCTTCGGGGCGCCGTAGCCGATGACGCTGTTCACGAGGACGAAGGTCGGGCGGTCGGTGACGCCCTCCGCCTCCCGCAGCGCCTGCAGCGTCGCGGCCGTGTCGTTGGCGTCGTCCACGTGCAGCACGTGCCAGCCATAGGCGGCGAAGCGGGCCGCCACGTCCTCGCTGAACGCCAGGCTGGTCGCCCCCTCGATGGTGATGAGGTTGCTGTCGTAGATCCACACGAGGTTGGACAGCTTGAGGTGTGCTGCGGTGCTGGCGGCCTCCCCGCTCACCCCTTCCATCATGTCGCCGTCGCCGCACAGCGCATAGACGCGGTAGTCATAGAGCGGGAAGCCCGGCTTGTTGTAGCGGCTGGCGAACCAGCGCTCCGCCATCGCCATGCCGACGCTGTTCGCGACGCCCTGGCCCAGCGGACCCGTCGTCGTCTCGACGCCCGAGGTGTAGCTGTACTCCGGGTGGCCCGGCGTCACGCTGCTCAACTGGCGGAACTGCTTGATGTCGTCGAGCGACACCGCCTCCGCCTCGGTGGGGCCGTCCTCGTTGATGCGCCTCGTGCCCGACAGATGCAGCATCGCGTAGAGCAGCATGGAGGCGTGGCCGACCGACAGTACGAAGCGGTCGCGGTTGGGCCAGGTCGGGTCTGAGGGGTCGAAGCGCAGCACGTCCTGCCACAGCGTGTAGGCGACGGGCGCCAGCGCCATCGGCGTGCCGGGATGGCCCGACTTGGCCTTCTGCACCGCATCCATCGACAGGGTGCGGATGGTGTCGATGCAGAGCTTGTCGATGCCCAGTTGGGCCGAACCGGCCTGTGCTGCTCTGTCGCCGTCTGCTGCCATGAGCTTGACTCCTGCTGAACTGTGGCGGACGGGCCGTGCCATAGATCGCCAGGGCACCGACGGCCCCGTCTGCGCGGGTTGGCGGCGGCTCCCTTGCCGCCCGGCACCGGGCGAATGCTTGGAAGGCCGATGATGCCCCCATCGAAACTGAAAATAAAGCCGGCCGTTACCCTCGAAGCGACACTGGACCCTGTTCGTCTCCGGGGCAACGTGCCCGCCCGGCTCCCGGTTGCGTGTGTCAATCCTATGAACCCTGCGGCCATCGGCCCGGCCCGGGTGGGGCCGATGGCCGCACGTGGCTTGAAGCTTGCAAATGGCGCAGGAACAGCGAGATCATTACCGTGACCGAACCCACCCACGTGATCACCCGGGAGGCGCTGCAGGACGACGCCCTGCGCCGCATGGTCGCCGCCAGCGCGCCCGACATGCGCATCCTCACCGACGTGGAGCGCGCGGCGTCGCTCGACGCGACCCTGGCCCAGCGCCCGCGGGAGTGCGCCGGCGACGGGGTATGGCTGTTCGCCTACGGCTCGCTGATCTGGAACCCGGCGCTGCACTTCGACCAGCGCCGCCTGGCCCGCGTGCATGGCTGGCACCGCTCGTTCTGCCTTTCGACCCAGGCCGGGCGCGGCACCCCGGCGAATCCCGGCCTGGTGCTCGGCCTCGACCGCGGCGGCGCCTGCACCGGCGCCGCATTCCACGTGGCCGAGGAGCTGGTGGCCGACGAGCTGGCGCTGCTCTGGCGGCGCGAGATGCTGTCCGGCAGCTACCAGCCGCGCTGGGTGCGGGTGCGCGGCGCTGACGGCGTGCCGTTCGGCCACGCCATCGCCTTCACCATCCATCGCAGTTGCGAGCAGTATGCCGGCGGCCTGGCCCGCGAGGACGTGGTGCGCCGCCTCGCCTCGGCCCGCGGCGCGCTGGGCAGCTCGGCCGACTACCTGTTCCGCACGCGGGACGGGCTGCGCTCGCTCGGCATCCACGACAAGAGGATCGAGGACCTGGCGCGGCGGGTGGAACACGCCGGCGCCCCCTCGACGCCGCACCCGGCCGTTGCCATTTAGCGCAGATGTCCTCAAGCCTCGCCCGCCAGATCGCCGCAGCGCCCCCCGTCACCTTCGCGCCGAAGAAGCAGACGGCCAAGGCGGATGGCAAGCCGCTCCGCGTCGTGTCGGAGTACCAGCCTGCCGGCGACCAGCCGACGGCGATCCGCGAGCTGACCGCCGGCATCCATCAGGGCGAGCGCGACCAGGTGCTGCTGGGCGTCACCGGGTCGGGCAAGACGTTCAGCATGGCGAAGGTGATCGAGGCGATCCAGCGCCCGACCCTGGTGCTCGCGCCCAACAAGACGCTGGCGGCGCAGCTTTATGCCGAGATGAAGGGCTTCTTCCCCGACAACGCCGTCGAGTACTTCGTCAGCTACTACGACTATTACCAGCCTGAGGCCTACGTCCCCCGCACCGACACGTATATCGAGAAGGACAGCCAGATCAACGAGGCCATCGACCGGATGCGCCACAGCGCCACCCAGGCGCTGCTGGAGCGCAACGACGTGGTGATCGTCGCCTCGGTGTCCTGCATCTACGGCATCGGGTCCGTCGAGACCTACGGCCGCATGGTGGTCAAGCTGGAGGCCGGCGGGCGGATCGACCGCGACACGCTGGCGCGCGCCTTGGTGGAGCTGCAGTACCGCCGCAACGACGTGGCCTTCGCCCGCGGCACCTTCCGCCTGCGCGGCGAGACCATCGACGTGTTCCCGAGCCACCTGGAGGACCGCGCCTGGCGCATCACCCTGTTCGGTGACGAGGTCGAGAGCCTGCGGGAGTTCGACCCGCTGACCGGCGAGCTGACGGGGTCGATGGACCATGTGCACATCTACGCCAACAGCCACTACGTGACGCCCCGCCCGACGCTCGCCCAGGCGGTCAAGGACATCAAGGTCGAGCTGCAGGAGCGCCTGAAGCAGTTCACGGCCGAAGGCAAGCTGCTGGAGGCCGAGCGGCTGCAGCAGCGCTGCACCTTCGATATCGAGATGATCGAGACGACCGGAAGCTGCAAGTCCATCGAGAACTATTCGCGCTACCTGTCCGGCCGCAAGCAGGGCGAGCCGCCGCCGACGCTGTTCGAGTACCTGCCAGAGAACGCGCTGCTGATCGTGGACGAGAGCCACGTCACCGTGCCGCAGATCGGCGGCATGTCGCGCGGCGACGCGGCGCGCAAGGGCGTGCTGTCGGAGTTCGGCTTCCGCCTGCCGTCCTGCCTCGACAACCGGCCGCTGCGCTTCGAGGAGTGGGACAGCTTCCGCCCACAGACGGTGTTCGTGAGCGCCACGCCGGGTCCGTGGGAGATGGAGCGCACCGGCGGCGCCTTTGCCGAGCAGGTGATCCGCCCCACCGGACTGATCGACCCGGTGACCGAGATCCGCCCGGTCGAGCGCCAGGTGGACGACCTGCTGGCCGAGGCCCGGCTGGTGATCGCCCGCGGCAGCCGCATCCTGGTGACGACGCTTACCAAGCGCATGGCGGAGGACCTGACGGAATACCTGACGGAGAACGGCGTCAAGGTGCGCTACCTGCACTCGGACGTGGACACGCTGGAGCGGATCGAGATCATCCGCGACCTGCGGCTCGGCGTGTTCGACGTGCTGGTGGGGATCAACCTGCTGCGGGAGGGGCTGGACATCCCGGAATGCGCGCTGGTGGCGATCCTGGACGCGGACAAGGAGGGGTTCCTGCGCAGCCAGACCTCGCTCACCCAGACCATCGGGCGCGCGGCGCGCAACGTGGACGGCCGGGTGATCCTCTATGCCGACGTGATGACCCGCAGCCTGCGAGCCGCCATCGAGGAGACGGAGCGGCGCCGGGCCAAGCAGCGCGCCTGGAACGAGGCGCACGGCATCACGCCCACCAGCGTGCGCAGCCAGATCGGCGAGGCGCTGCAATCGGTGTTCGAGCAGGACTACGTGACCGTCGCCCCGGTGAAGGACGCGGGCGTCACGGAGTTCGTCGGCAAGGACCTGAAATCCGCCATTGCGGAGATGGAGAAGCGGATGCGCGCCGCGGCCGCCGACCTGGAGTTTGAGACCGCGGCCCGGCTGCGCGACGAGATCCGGCGGCTGGAGGCACTGGACCTCGGCCTGCCGGCGCCGCCGGCGAGCGCGGTGGCGTTCGGCGGACGGGGCAAGAAGGACCCGACGCCGGAGCCGTTGGGGCCGGGCGGGGGCGGGTACGACCCGGCGAAGAAGAAGGCCGGGCGGCG
>CAHJXG010000326.1 GCA_903644035.1 Rhodospirillales bacterium | reverse complement strand
CGGCGCGGAGGTGGACCCCATTCAAGGTCAGACCTGCGAACAGGCGAGCGTTGGGAGGCAGTTTGTCGAAGATGACGTCCATCTGGCAATGACAATGAACTTCGGCCCATCTGTGCTGATGGATTCTGGCCCACCCTCCGGTTGATGATCCGTTGGCACAGGCGTTGGGCCCGCACCGCCTGTTAGCCTCTTGCTTGTGTGCCCTCCCTCACTGTTTGGCCGCCCTGCGCTGAGCCGTGGTTCGGCGGAACCGGTAGGAGTCCGTGCCCGTGGTAATGATGTGCGCACGGTCGGTCAGCCGGTCGATCAGCGCCTTGCACAGCCGCGGGTTGGGGATCACCTGCGACCATTCGGAGAACGGCAGGTTGGTGGTCACGATCACCGCCGCCTTCTCCGCACGGTCGGCGATGACCTGGAACATCAACTCGCACGCCGTCTCGGCGAGCGGCACGTAGCCCAGCTCGTCGATGCAGATCAGGTCGAGCCGCTCCCATCGGCCGAGCGCCCGGCTGAGCTGGTTGGTGTGCGCCGCCTCCGCCAACTCGTTGATCAGCCCGGTCGCGGTCGTGAACCGGACCCGGCGCCGTTGGCGACAGGCGGCGACGCACAAGCCCGTGGCGAGATGGGTCTTGCCGGTGCCAGCCTCGCCGACCAGCAGGATCGGTTCGGCACGGGTGACGTAATCGCCCTCGGCCAGCGTCCGGAGTTGGCTGGCTGCGACACCGGAGCGGTCGAACTCGAACTCATCCAGCGTCTTCATCCGCGGCAGCCGCGCCTCATGCAGCAGGCGCGCAATCGCCCGGCTCTCGCGCTCCTCCATCTCGGCCGCCAGCAGAGCCTCGAGGTAGCCGACATGGGTCTGCCCCTCGCGGGTCGCGGCATCCGCCAGGCGGGCGAACTGGCCGCCGATCGTCGGCATGCGCAGCGCCTTGCAATGCTGCCGGATGGCCTGATCCTGGAGATCGGTCATCACGCCGTGCCCGCGCAGGAGCCGCAAAGCAGCACGTCATACTCGGCCATCGTCGGCATCGGCCGGTCGTAACGCGCCAACGCACCGACATCGATCGCGGTTGGCGGGCCTTTGTGCAGCATCGCCTCCGTCAGCAGGTAGCGCACCGCGGCCACGTCGCAGGCGCCGAGCGACACCGCCGTGCCGACCGCAGCGCGCAGCGCGTCATGGCCGAACTCCCGCCCCAGCGCCACCACGGCCACCATAGCGCGGGTGCCGTTCTGTTTGCCATGCCGGGTCAGCAGCCGTGCCCAGAGCTCGTCGTAGCTGGGCGGCCAGCGACCGGCCTCGCGCCACTGCGCCAGCGGCTTGGACCCGGCAAACGCGCCGGGCTTGTGGCTCAGAACGTCGAGGTAATGCTCCAGGTCCAGTACGTGCTGGCGGCGGCTGTGGCAGCGCTCGTGACGCGCAACGCGGCGGCCGCAATGCCAAAGCTCGACGTGCAGCGGATAGGCGCGCGCCTCCACCCGGCTGCCCGCCCGGACCGGCACCGAGTAGGCGTTGACCTTGACCATCGCGCAACCCTGCTTGTCCACCAGCGGAAACGTCACGTCCGCCAGGTCGAAACCCTCGAGAACACACCCCAACAGGTGTGGGCGCTCGGCCACTATCGCAGCACCCACCGGCTCCGTGCGCCCGTCCAGGATCCGCGCCTCGTCTTCGCGGCATCCGGTCAGCAGAAAGGCGTTCAGCGCATCCAGGTCGGCAACGCACGGCACCGGGACGAGGTGGTTGCGGCGGAAATAGCCGCCCTCGCCCTCAACGCCACCTTTCTCATGACCCTCGCCCGGTGTGCAGAACTCCGCCGTGAAACGCCAATGCGAACGGAACGCCACGAACCGTACCGTTTCCTCCCGCCGGTGACCCCGCAGGATCTTGCGCACGGCGCTCGCCAGGTTGTCGTAGCGCAGCAGACGGAACACCCCGCCAAAATAGGCGAATGCGTGCTCGTGCGCTTCCAGGAACGCCTGCTGCGTCGCGTGCAGGTAGGCCCGGTGGAACGCCGCCCCGCTGGCCATCGAACGCATCGCGAACACCTGTATCCGGGTCCGCTCACCACCGAGATCGGCCCACGCCTCGTACCAGTCCACCTGCGCCTCGTGGCCCAACACGTAGCTTTGCGGCACAAACGTCTCGCGATGGACTACGCCCAGCGCACGCTTGCGGTCCCGGACGTGGTTGCGAACCGTCGACTCAGCGACACCGGCATCCGGGAACTCCGTCAGGATGCGACGGTAAATGCGCCGCGCCGTATGCCGCTGCTTGCGCGGCGCCCGCCGATCCTCGTCCAGCACCTGGTCGATGAACGCCGCGACCGAAGCCAGCTTGGGCTTGATCCGCGCCGGGTAACGGTGGGGCGGCGGTAGCGCACCCGCAATCGCCTGCCGCACCATCCGCCGATGCACCCCGAACTTGGCCGCTACACCGGCGATCGTCCCGACGCCGAACTCATGCTCCTGACGGAGCTGCTCGAACAATTCCACTCTGGCTTTCCAATCCACTCCGAGCCTCCCGGCAAAACCGGAAAACCCTAGGTTGAGGGACGGAAGCTGGGCCAAAATCCGTCAGCACTCTGGGCCAAAATTCGATAGCAGAGCCA
>CAHJXG010000325.1 GCA_903644035.1 Rhodospirillales bacterium | reverse complement strand
AGCCTGCTGGCCGGGGTCTATGCGGACCGCAACTTCGGCCTGAGCGCCGTCATCGACGCGCTCGCGCAGGACAACCTGGTGCACCTGCTGGCCGAGCCCAACCTCACGACGATGAGCGGGGAGCCAGCCAGCTTCCTGGTGGGCGGCGAGTTCCCGATCCCGATCAGCCAGGAGAACAACTCCATCTCCGTGGTGTTCAAGCAATACGGCGTCAACCTGTCCTTCGTGCCGACGATCCTGGCTGACGACCGCATCAGCATCCACGTGCGGCCGGAGGTCAGCCAGCTGACCAACCAGGGCGCGGTGCAGCTCGGCACCCTCAACAGCAGCATCAGCATCCCGGGGCTGACGGTACGCCGCGCCGACACCACGGTGCAGGTGGGCAGCGGCGACAGCTTCGCCATAGCCGGCCTGCTGCAGGAGACTGTGACGCACGGCACCAGCGCCGTCCCGTGGCTGGGGGAGATCCCGATCCTGGGCGCGCTGTTCCGGTCAGACAGCTTCCAGCGCAACGAGAGTGAGCTGGTGATCATCGTGACGCCCTTCATCGTGCGACCCGTCAGCGATCCCACTGTGCTGCGTCAGCCCGATGACACCTACACGCCGCCCAACGACATCGAGCGCATCCTGCTGCTGCGCCAATCGGGACAGCCTGCGTTGGCCAGGCCGACGCGCATCTCCGGCGCTGCCGGGTGGATCGTGCAATGAGGAAGACCGTGTGCGGTGTCGTGCTTGCCGGGCTGGCCCTTCTGTCAGGATGCGCCGGACCGGAACCCTTTGACCGTCCGAACACCTGGCGCGCAACGGGGGTGAACGACTCCAACCTTGCGGCCATGGCAGTCCGCCCGGCTGACCTCGCCCGCGGCCGCGGCACCGGCCGGGTCGATGGGCAGGTGCTCGCGACGGCGGTGGACCGGCTACGGTCTGGCCAGGTGAAGTCGCTCCCTGGCGGCAGCTCTGGCGCCTCGGCCGCCGGTGCCGCCGGGCTGACGGGGAACTGATGGTGGCCGACGGCGCCCTGCCGGGCCTCCCGCGCGATCCCGACGAGCCGTGGGCCGCTGGCAGCGACCGCGTGGCTCTGATGGCCTTCGTGAACGAGGCGGCGACGGAGGCGGTGCTGCGCGACAGCCTGTCCGACGCGACACCGGACGCCTTCGAAATCCTCCGCGGTGGCATCCGCGCCGCCATCGCCGCCATGCAGAAGCAGTCGACGCCGCGCAACCTCATCGTCGACATCAGCGACGTGGACGAGCCGTTGAGCGCGCTCCGTGACCTGAGCCAGGTGGTGGAACCCGACGTCAAGGTGCTCGTGGTCGGCGAGTTCACCGACGTGGACTTCTATCGCGAGGTGACGCGCGGCATGGGCGCGCGCGAGTACCTGGCCAAGCCGCTGACCCGCGACATCGTGGTGCGGCTGTTCAACCCGATCATCGTCGGCCAGCAGACCGCGGCCCAGGAGGTGACGGGCGGGCGGGTCATCACCATCACCGGTGCCCGCGGCGGCGTGGGCGCCACGACCATCGCGGTGAACCTGGCCTGGCATTTCGGCGTCGCGCGCAACCGCCACACCGTGCTGCTGGACCCTGACCTGCACACCGGCAGCGCCGCGCTGTTTGTTGACTCGGCGCCCGGCCCCGGCCTCCGTGCCGCGTTGGAGATCCCGGACCGCATCGATGACCTGTTCGTCGAGCGTGCCTCGGTCACGCTGAAGGGCCGCATGCAGGTGTTGGCCGGGCAGGAGGCACTGACCGACCGGCCGGCCTGCGCGCCTGACGCCGCCCCGCGCCTGTTGGCGGCGCTCCGCCGCCGCTACAACTTCATCGTCGCCGACGTGCCGTTCCAGCCGGTGCCGCTGTATCGCGACCTGCTGGACCTCGCGACGCAGCGGGTGATCGTGTTCGAGCCGACGCTCGCCGGGGTGCGCGACACGCTGCGGCTTCGGGCGCTGTACAGCGCGGTCAGCCAGTCGGAGCGGACGGTGCTGCTGCTGAACCGCGACGGAATGCCCGGCGGCCTGACCCGCGCACAGGTCGAGGACGCGCTGGAGGGCCGCCCGGATCTGGTGATCCCCGACCTGCCCAAGCGCCTGGCCGAGGCCGCCAACATGGGCGATCCCGCCGTGCGCCACCGCAGCTTTTTCCGCCTGCGGGTGAACGATTTGGCCCGCCTGGTCGCGTTCAACCGCCTGTTGGACAGCGGCACCGCGGCGGCGACCCCGTTCAAGCGCACCGCCGACCGCAAGCTCGCCTGGCAGTTCTGGAAAAAAGCATGAGCGCGTTCCCAACCTTCGGCCAACGCCCGGCCGCGTCGGCCGGGCTGTCGCCAGCGCCGGTGGCGCGGGGCGGCGACGACGTCGCGCCGGCACGGGCGGAGCATGGCCAGACCCAGGCCGCCGCCCTGGTCGAGCTGCGCTCGCTCTGCCTGACGCGCATGGACCCGATGGCCGTCGCCTCGACCCCGCCCGACCGGCTGGCCGTGGAGGTGGAGCGGCTGATCGCCGACATCGCCACCGAGCGGCGCATCCAGCTGAACGGCCGCGAGCAGCGCAGCCTGGCGGCCGACCTCGTGCACGACATGCTGGGCCTGGGTCCCCTGGAGACGCTGCTGCAGGACGACCTGATCGCCGACATCATGGTGAACGGCCCGTCCCGCATCTTCATCGAGCGGCGTGGCAAGGTCGAGCAGTCGTCGGTGCGGTTCCGTGACACCGCGCATCTGTCCAACATCTGCCAGCGCATCGCCGCCGGCGTCGGACGGCGGGTGGATGAGAGCAGCCCAATGTGCGACGCGCGCCTCAAGGATGGCAGCCGCGTCAACATCGTCTTCCCACCGCTGGCGCTTGACGGGCCCTACCTGTCCATCCGCAAGTTCAGCAAGAAGTCCATCGACTTCGCCAAGCTGATCGAGTTCGGCGCCATGACCGCGCCGGTGGCCCGCGTGCTGGAGATCGCCGGGCGCTGCCGGCTCAACACCATCATCTCCGGCGGCACCGGGTCGGGCAAGACGACCCTGCTGAACGCCATGTCGCGCATGATCGACCCCGGCGAGCGGATCGTGACGGTGGAGGACGCGGCCGAGCTGCAGCTGCAGCAGCCTCACGTCGTGCGCCTGGAGACCCGCCCGGCAAGCCTTGAGGGCCGCGGCGAGATCACCCAGCGCGACCTGATGCGCAACGCGCTCCGCATGCGGCCCGACCGCGTCATCATCGGCGAGGTACGCGCGGGCGAGGCCTTCGACATGCTGCAGGCGATGAACACCGGCCATGACGGCAGCATGTCCACCATCCACTCCAACACCACCCGCGACGCGCTGACCCGCATCGAGAACATGGTGCAGATGGGGTCCATGGGCCTGCCGTCGCGCGCCATCCGCACGCAGATCGCCGGCGCCGTGCACATCATCGTGCAGGTGGAGCGCCAGCGCGACGGCGGTCGCCGCATCACCCAGGTGACGGAGGTGTGCGGGATGGAGGGCGACGTCATCATCATGAACGACATCTTCCAGCTCGAACTCGGCAGCATGGGCCAGGATGGGCGGCTGCGCGGCACCTACCGGGTCAGCCGGGCGCGGCCCAGCTTCCAGTCACGGCTGCAGTATTTCGGGCTGGAGCGGGCCTGGACGGCGGCGATGGAGGAAGCGGAGCGGTGATCGCCTCGCCCATCCTGCTGATCACGCTGATCATCGTGGCCCTCATGCTGATGGGCCTGGCGAGCATGGCGCTGCTGCGGATGCAGGCCCGGCAGGAGCAGACGCGCCTGCGCTTCGCCCGCGTGGTCAGCCCGTA
>CAHJXG010000324.1 GCA_903644035.1 Rhodospirillales bacterium | reverse complement strand
CCACCTGCCCTGACGTCGCCCGGCGCGGGACGCGGGCGAGCCGCCGGCCGCCGCCGTCCAGGCCGGCTACTCCGCAGCCATCGCCACCGCAGCCGCCTCCGGCCGCATCCAGACGGCGGTGTCGTGGAACACGGCGCCACCCGCGGGCAGGGCAGGCTCGTCGCTGGTCAGCACGTTGATGCCATGCTGCAGGCCCCCGAAGGCGCTGGCCGGCCAGATGCTCTCCACGATCACGGTGCCCCGTGCCTGTCCGGGCACGTGGCGGGCATGAAGCACCACCTCGCCCCGGCCGTTCCCCAGGCGCATCAACGTGCCGTCCCCGATGCCGAACCGCTCGCCGTCCTCCGGGCGGATCAGCGCCTGCGGCCGGCCCTCCCGCTTCCGGGCGTTCGGCGTCTCGGTGAAGGTGGAGTTCAGGAACTGCCGCGCCGGCGCCGCGACCAGCCGCATCGGCCGTTCCTCGGTCGCCTGGTCCGTGAGCGGCACCCAGTCGGGCAAAGGCGGCAGGCGCCCCTCCACGTCGCCCAGCGCCCGCCAGTCCGCCCGGAAGTGGAACCTCTTGTCCGCATGTCCGAACCCGTCCAGGAAATGCGCCTTCTGGAAGGGCAGCTGCACGTCCACCCAGCGCCGGGCCGCGAGGTCCTGCGCCGGGGGGTAGCCCGACGCGCGCAGGGTGGCGTCCGCAAGCTCCAGCCCGGTCATCGAGAAGGTCGGGTCGGTCAGTCCGAAGCGTTGCGCCAGGGCGCAGACGAGGTCGTGGTTCGACCGCGCCTCCCCGGGCGGGTCGATGAGCTGCAGGCCGATCTGGATGTGGCTGTGCCCGCCGGCCTGGTAGATGTCGTCATGCTCCAGGAACATCGTCGCCGGCAGCACGATGTCGGCGTGGCGCGCGGTCTCTGTCATGAAGTGCTCGTGCACCACGGTGAACAGGTCGTCGCGCATCAAGCCCTGCCGCACGCGGTTGCTGTCGGGGCAGACGGAGGCCGGGTTGCCGCTCTGCACCAGCAGCGCGTGCACGGGCGGGCCGCCCAGCAGGGCGTCGGCGTCGCCGGTCAGGATGCTGGCGATCCGGCTCATGTCGAGCTCGCGCACCGCCGGGTCGCGGAGCGCGGTGCCCTCGATCAGCGACTTGTCCCAGGTGTAGATGCCCTTGTTGTTCCACAGGGCGCCGCCGCCCTCGTGCTGCCACTTGCCGGTGACGGTGGGCAGGCAGGTGACGGCGTGCATGGAGGCCGCCCCGTTGCGCCCGCGGGTGAAGCCGAACCCGGCCCGGATGTAGGCGCGCGGGGTGGCGTTGTAGAGCGCGGCGAACGCCTCGATGTCCGCCACGGGCAGGCCGGTGATCCCCGCCGCCCAGTCCGGCCCGCGGGTGGCCAGATGCGCCTCCAGCGCGGCCGGGTCGTCGGCGTAGCGGGCCATGTAGGCGCGGTCCGCATACCCGTCGCGGAAGGCGCAGTGCATCACCGCGCAGGCGAGCGCCGCGTCCGTGCCGGGCCGCACGCCGAGGTGCAGGTCGGCCGCCGCCGCGGTCCCGGTGCGGTAGGGGTCGATCACGACCAGCTTCGCCCCGCGCTCCTTCCGGGCGCGGGTGACATGCGCCATCACGTTGACCTGGGTGGAGACCGGGTTGGTGCCCCAGAGCACGTTCAGGTCGGCCACCGCCATCTCCCGCGAGTCGGACCCGCTCACCCGGCCGCACCCGGCCATCCAGCCGGCCGTCGCGATGGCGGTGCAGATCGTGCCCTTGCGCCCGGACCAGCGCATGGCGTGGCGCAGGCGGAAGATGCCGTCCCGGTTCACCAGCCCCATCGTGCCGGCGGAGCTGTAGGGCCACACCGTTTGGCTCCCGTGTCGCGCCGTCGCCTCCGTGAGGCCGGCCACCACGCGGTCGAGCGCCTCCTCCCAGCCGATCCGGCGGAACTCGCCGGCGCCCTTCGGCCCCACGCGCAGCATCGGATGGAGGATGCGGTCCGGGTGATGCACCCGCTCGGCGTAGCGGGCGACCTTGTTGCAGACCACGCCGGACGTGTAGGGATTGTCCGCCCCGCGCACCGCCCCGATGGTCGACCGGTCGAGCAGCTCCACGTCGAGGGCGCATGTGCTGGGGCAGTCATGCGGGCAGACGGAGGGGCGGGTCTCGGCCATTGGGACAGCACTCCGGTCCTGTGATGAGCGGCAAGCCTAACCCAGTCCGGCTGCTGCTGCGAGGACGATAGCATCCCAGGGGCGCGGAATCGCAGCCTGGCGGCTGAGCTGGATTTGCTGAGGCGCGCCGCCATATCCGGTTGGACCTGACGGAGATATGGAACACCACATGGAGCGTGACACGATGCGACGCCGGGCTTTGTTGATGGGCGCCTCGGCCCTCGGGCTGGCCGCATGGCTTGCCCCCGCGCGGCAGATGAGGGCCGCCGAAGCGAGGGTTTTCCCGGTGGTGCGGCCCGACGACGAGTGGCGGCAGCTGCTAAGTCCGGACCAGTACTCCGTCCTGCGCCGCAAGGGCACCGAGCGGCCGGGGTCGAGCCCGCTCGACCATGAGGTGCGGCCGGGCCGCTACGACTGCGCGGGCTGCGCCCAGCCGGCGTTCAGCTCGCGGGCGAAGTTCGACAGCCGCACGGGTTGGCCAAGCTTCTGGCAGCCGCTTCCGGGCGGGGTGGTGACCGCCGACGACAGGAGCTTCCTCATGGCGCGCACCGAGGTGCTGTGCAGCGGCTGCGGCGGCCATCTCGGCCACGTCTTCGACGATGGCCCGAAACCGACGCGCCTGCGCTACTGCATGAACGGCGCGGCGCTGTCGTTCCACCCCGAAACCGCCTGAGCGAAGGCATTCCCATGATCCGTTTCCTCAAGCCTGGTCTCGTGCTCGTCGGCGGGGCCGTCCTGGCGCTGTCGTTGCGGACGCTGCCGCCGCCGGCCCATGCGGAGGCCGCCGCCCGGGCGCTGCCGCCCCCGGC
>CAHJXG010000323.1 GCA_903644035.1 Rhodospirillales bacterium | reverse complement strand
CACGGGGCGCTCTCGACGGGTGCGGCCGGGCGGGTCGACCTCTCCTGGCAGCCTGAGCCGGGGCGCGCGGGCGACTGACTGCGGCTGCGAAGGCTTCGGCACGCGCCTGATCGAACGGGACCTGGCCCGCGAACTGCGGGGCGGGGTCCGCCTGGACTACGCGCCAGACGGCCTGGTTTGCGAAATCGTCATGCCAGTTCCACAAGAAAACGGGAAAATGAACCAGTAATGGCGCTTGGGTCTATGAGTCGACGCTCAACCTGGGCTTCCTCCCACATTGGGACCAGCCGCATTGAGACTAGTTGCAGAACAGGCGGCCTGCCGGGGTTCCGAGCGCCGCCGATCGGAGTTCCGGCCCTCGGCATGTTTACCAACCATCGCAGACAAGTCAGGCCAAACTGGGCGGGGTCCCAGTCGAGCACCGGTTCACACCCATGTATGGTTCGTGAATATAGGAAACCTGATACTCGGAACGTGCGGCGCAGGCCTCTGTCAATGCTGGAACCGACGTCCTAATGTCCCGTATCGCTCGTACAATGATCCAGGGCGCGAGTGGCCGGAAGTCGCGTGTGCTCTCGCCCCATCTCCCGTGGCGAGACATTCATGCCCCATAACACGGCGCCTGGCGCCGCTTCGACCGATCCCATCCGCAACCGTCTGCTCGCGGCCCTCGCGCCGGACGACCTCGCGCGCTTGCGCCCGCATTTGGAGCCAGCGGCGCTGATCTTGGGCGAGGCGCCGACCGAGCCGGGCCGCCCTATCACGCGCGTGCTGTTCCCCGAGGCGGGCATCGTCTCCCTGCTCGCCATCTCCCCCAACAAGCAGAGTAGTATCGAGGCCGGCATGATCGGGCGTGAGGGGATGGTCGGGCTGCCCGTCGTGCTGGGCACCGACGTCGAGCTGCACGAAACCCTGGTGCAAGGCGACATGCGCGGATGGTGGCTGGCGTCGGACGTGCTGCGCCGGGCCATGACGGACAGCCCGGCGCTGCACGGGGTGCTGCTGCGCTACATCCAGACCTTTATGGCCCAGACCGCGCACACGCTGCTGGCCAACACCACGCGCCGAATCGACGAGCGCCTGGCGCGTTGGCTGCTGATGATCCGTGACCGCCTGGATGGGGACGACCTGTCGATGACCCAGCCGTTCCTGTCGCGCATGCTCGGGGCGAACCGCCCCGGCGTCAGCCTGGCCGTGCGCGCGCTCGAAGATGCTGGCCTGATCCGTCACGTGCGGGGCCGGATCACGGTCGTCGACCGCGCTGGGCTGGAAACGGCGGCTGGCGGGTCCTACGGCGCGCCCGAGGCCGAATACGCCCGTCTGTTCGGCCCGGCGCGTTGATCTTCGTCCTATTCGCGGCGCCTTGCCCAGCGTTGCCGGTTTGGCCAGCAAGAAGCAGAAGCGTCAAGCAGACCTGAGAAGGCTCGCTAGCCTTGCAACGTTCCCCGATGGACATTTCCGAGACCAGGACAACGTCATAGGACGTTGAAAGCTCGCCATCTGCCTTGCAAAGGTGGCTCTTATTGGGTTCCGGGGTGTTGAGGCTGGGGCTGGTTGGGGGCTGATGAAGTCTGGTGCGTGAGCAGGCGCGGGAGTAGCTGACCTGCTTGCGCGAGGAGCTTTTGTCATGGTCGCATTCGACTTGGCCAACCTTTCGGGCCTGGTCGACGAGGCCAAGTGCTTTGCGCTGGTACGCCAGCACCGCTGGCCGGAGGGCGTACGCTGCGCCGTGTGCGGCAGCGGCGCCGTTATCCTAGCGAAACCGAAGGTTTGCGCCGGGACGGCCATGACGACACGCAGCCCTGCCGCCAGCGCTACCGCTGCACGGCGTGCGCGGGGCGCTTCGACGATCTGACCGGAACGGTGTTGGCCGGGCACCACCAGCCGCGGCGCGTGTGGGTTGTGTATCTCTACGTCATGGGCCTAAACCTCTCGAACCGGCAGGTCGCCCTGGAGCTGGGCTTGGATGCTTCGGACACGCAGGCGATGACGGAGCGGCTGCGCGCCGGGTTGGTCGCCAAAGCGCCGGCGGTGGAACCGCAAGGCGAGATGGAGGTCGACGAGGTCTACGTCGTGGTCGGGCACAAGGGCCAGCCGGACGAAGTGGCCAAAAGGGGCGGCTCGGGCGGCGCCGCAGGCTGGCAGGCGCGCCGGGCCGCGGCACGCTGGAGAAAGACAAGCCGCCCATCCTTGGCCTGGTACCTCGGCTTCTTCCAGTTCGTGCACAACGCGCGCCGACGTGGCAAAGCCCTGCTCAGTGCCTTGATCGCCGGCTTGGTTGCGTAAGGACCCATCACCACCCCGGAACCCAGTAAGAGCCACCGAGGATTGAAAGTGGTGGGGCGGCCTCCGTTGCGTGGTGCTCCGGACTGCACCTATCCCTGGTGACGCAGCGACAATATGCTGCGGGCTGAAAGCTTCGAGCCACCCCGCAGAGACCGGCTCTTCGTAGAAATCCTTGAAGGAAAGCTTGCGATGCACAGGACGATCCTACTCGCCGCCTTGATCCTGGCCGGGTGCGCCTCGGACCCGGCCCGCATTGCCGAAGGGCCGCGCAATGTCGGCACCATTGCTGCCCGGTCCGGAAGCGGCCGGGCTGCGGGTCCGATCCCCGTCACGACGGCGGGCACGAGCCGGCCGCACGTGGTGTTGGAGAACATGACGGCGACCGCGCGCCAGATCACGATTTTCGGCAAGGTTCCCACGAACGCGGACGTGGACAGCGACCTGCGCAAGCGCGCGGCCGAACTCGACGCCGATGCGGTGATCAACGTCCGCTATGGGCAACAGGGAGTCGGCCTGGTGTCGTGGTCGCAGATCTCCGGCGAGGGCCAGGCCATCCGCTACACGGGCCGCTGATTCCGCGGAAAGTGAGGGGGCTTCTGTTGCCCGGTGCCCCCCCGAACCGCGCCTATCTCTGCTTACGCAGCGACGGCGAGCGCCTCATGATTGTCATTGGCACTTGTGATATGACCCGATAACGGCGGTATCATGCCGGGCAAAAGGCAGGTCTTTACTACGCGTGTCGAGCCTGTGTCGCCCCCATATCCCCCGAGACCATCGGGCGGAACTGGTGGAGGCGCCGGGCACTGCCCCCGGGTCCACAACGCTTATTCCAACTGCCGTTTATCACCATAGCCGTTGTTACAGCACACCGAAGATAGGCGTTCGCGCGGCAAAATGCTAGGGGCGTGTCATGCGACTGACCCACGAACAGCAGGCCGAGATCGATTCGCAGCGGCAGGCCGCCGCGCCCACCCGGCGCGCCACCGTGCCCGCGCTGGAGGACATGCTCTATGGCGCGCTGCCGGTGCTGGACCACGGATTCGTCCGGGTGATCGACTACATGGGCGACGATGCCGCCGTGGTGCAGGCGGCGCGCGTGAGCTATGGCCGCGGCACCAGGCGGGTGAGCGAGGACGCCGGGCTGATCCGCTATCTGATGCGGCACCGCCACAGCACGCCGTTCGAGATGTGCGAGATCAAGTATCACGTGAAGCTGCCGATCTTCGTGGCGCGGCAGTGGATCCGGCACCGGATGGCGAACGTGAACGAGTACTCCGCCCGCTACAGCATCCTTGACCGCGAGTTTTACCTGCCCGCGCCCGAGCACCTGGCGGCGCAGAGCAGCAGCAACCGCCAGGGCCGCGGCGCCGTGCTGGAGGGAGAGGAGGCCGCCGCGGTGCTCGACATGCTCCGGCACGACGCCACGCTGACCTACGACCACTATGCCCACATGCTGAACGAGGGCGCGGATGGCGAGCCGGCGGACCCCGGGCGTCGCGGGCTGGCGCGGGAGCTCGCGCGGATGAACCTGACGCTCAACACCTATACGCAATGGTACTGGAAAGCCGACCTGCACAACCTGCTGGGCTTCCTGTCGCTCCGCGCCGACAGCCATGCGCAGTTCGAGATCCGCGCCTACGCCGACGCGATGCTGGACACCGTGCGCGCCTGGGTGCCCCAGACGTTCCAGGCGTTCCTGGACTACCGCATGGGCGCCGCGACCCTGTCGGCGCAGATGCTCGCGGTCGTGCGCCGCCTGCTGGCCGGCGATCCCGTCGATCAGCCCGGCAGCGGCCTGTCCAAGCGCGAGTGGGCGGAGCTGATGGACACGCTGGGGCGCGCATGATCGTCGTCGCGGAGCGCGCATGATTGTCGTCGCGAAGCACGCATGATCGTCGTGTTCGGGTCCATCAACCTCGACCTGATCTTCGCGCTCGGCCACCTGCCCAGCCCTGGGGAGACGGTGCTCGGTCCGACCACACGCCTCGAACCCGGCGGCAAGGGCGCGAACCAGGCCGCCGCCGCCGCGCGGGACGGCGCCACCGTCATCATGGTGGGCTGCGTCGGGCCGGACGCGTTGGCGGACGCGGCGCTCGCGACCTTGCAGGCGGACGGCGTGGACCTGTCCCGCGTGTCCCGTGGCGACCTGGCCACCGGGTGCGCGGCGATCTGCACGGATGCGGCCGGGCGCAACCTGATCGCGGTGGGATCGGGCGCCAACCTGCTGGCCCGCGCCGATCAGGTGGAGGACGCGCTGCTCGCCCCCGGCACGACGCTGGTGCTGCAGCGGGAGACCGACCCGCAGCAGATCGCCGTCCTGATCCGCCGCGCCCGCGCCGGCGGGGCGCGCATCGTCCTGAACCTGGCCCCGGCCGGCCCGCTCGACGCCGATGCGCTCGCCGCCTTGGACGTGCTGATCGTGAACGAGACGGAGGCCGAGTGGCTGGCCGCCCAGCACGGCACGAGCCCCGACGCCGCCGGGCTGCACGCGGCGCTCGGGATCGGCATCGTGCGGACGCTCGGCGAGCATGGCTCCGAGTGGGCCAGCCGGGAGTCCGCCGGCCACATCGCGGCCCATCCGATCAAGGTCGTGGACACCACGGCGGCGGGCGACTGCTTCACCGGCGTGCTGGCCGCGGCGCTCGACCGCGGCATGGGGATGGCGGACGCGATGGCCCGTGCCGGCGTCGCGGCCGGACTGTGCTGCAGCCGCGCCGGGTCGCAGAACAGCCTGCCGACCGCCGCGGAGACGGACCGGGCTAGCTCCGCCAGTGCAGCGTCTGCGCCCGCAGCGGGTTGACGAACGCCCGGCCCTCCTCCCGCGCCGCCAGGTACTCCTTCTTCAACCGCTGATACCAGCGCACCTGCGCGTCCGGGTCGCCGACGAACAGCGGCGCGGGCAGGGCCGGGTTGCCGGTCAGGCGCTCCGCCACCTCGCGGTCCTGGTTGAGGAAGTCCCGCGCCATCCATGCCGCGACCGGGCGGAGCGGCGCGAGCCACGGCACGGTCCAATACACACAATAGTGAACATCCGTCTCCGTCGCCGTCACCGGGGTCGCCGCGGCGAGCACGCAGGCGGAGTGTCGGTCGCCCTCGATGTGCTCGATCCGCACGCCCGGCAGCTGGATGCCGATGTCGATCCGCACGTTGCGGCCCAGCAGGCGATAGGGATTGGCGCCCTCCTTGAGGTGATGGCGCAGCATACGGAAGCCCATGCCCTCGGGTTCGAACCCCTTGGCCTTCTGGCGCAGCCGGGACGCCGGATCCTTCTTCCACCAGCGCGAGGTGTGGACAAAGGCCGGGTGGCCGGGATCGAAGAAGCCCCAGGCGGCGAGATCGACGCCGCAGGGAAAGCGCATCGTCGTCGTGACCTGCGGCGCCCGGCCCTCGAAGCCCGGCACGGTCGGCACCGGACCCGGCTCCGCCCCGGCCGCGCCGACATGGACCCAGATGTTGCCCTGCACGTCCCGCGCCGGGTAGGTGCGAAGCCGAAACCGGGCCGGGTCGGTGCGGTCCTCGGGCGCCAGCGACGGGATCTCGGTGCAGCAGCCGTCGTCGCTGCGGAACGCCCAGCCGTGGTAGCAGCAGCGCAGCGTCTGCCCGTCGAACGAGCCGTGGCGCATCGGCATGCCGCGGTGCGGGCAGGCGTCGCTGACCGCGAACACCGACCCGTCGGCCCGGCGTCCCAGCAGCAGGTCCTCGCCGAGCAGGGTGACGGGATGCGTCCGGCCCGGCTTGAGCCGGCTCGCCGAGACCGCGAGGTACCAGAAACCGCGCAGCATCCCGTCGGTCGCGTCCCCGGCCTTCACGTCAGAGTGCAATGCTCGTTCTCCTCAATCCACCACGATGCGGGGCGCCGCCGGCGGCTTGACCGCCAGCCCGTCCCAGACCCGGCGCGCGATGGCGGCGAAGGCGTGCGCCGCCGGGCTGTCGGGGGCGGCGGCGCAGATGGGCGTGCCGGCGTCCGACGTGGTGCGGATGTCCAGCAGCAGCGGGACTTCGCCCAGGAACGGGATGCCAAGCGCCTCCGCCTCCCGCCTGGCCCCGCCATGGCCGAACAGCTCGGTCCGGTGGCCGCAGTTGGGGCAGCAGAACACGCTCATGTTCTCGATAAGGCCCAGCACCGGCACCAGCGTCTTCTCGAACATGCGCACCCCGCGGCGGGCGTCGATCAGCGCGATGTCCTGGGGCGTCGAGACGATCACGGCGCCGCTCAGCGTCACCCGCTGCGCCATCGTGAGCTGCGCGTCGCCGGTGCCGGGCGGCATGTCGACGATCAGGATGTCGAGCGCGCCCCAATGCACCTGGCCCATCATCTGCTCCAGGGCGCCCATCACCATCGGGCCGCGCCAGATCATCGCCGTGTCGGGATCGACCAGGAAGCCGATCGACATGGCGGACAGGCCCCAGGCCTGCAGCGGCACCATCATGCCGTCCCGCGTCTCGGGCCTGCGATCCACGCCCAACATGCGCGGCAGGCTGGGACCGTAGATGTCGGCGTCCAGCAGGCCGACGCGATGGCCCTGCTGCGCCAGGGCGACCGCGAGGTTCACCGCGGTCGTGGACTTGCCGACGCCGCCCTTGCCGCTGGCGACGGCCACGATGCGCGCGACCTGCGGCAGCAGCGCGGCCTTCGCGGC
>CAHJXG010000322.1 GCA_903644035.1 Rhodospirillales bacterium | reverse complement strand
GCGCAGCCGGCCCGGCGGGTCCAGCACCGCATGGCACCGCCCGGCGCCGGGTCCCGCCATGAAGCGCCGCATGATGTCCACCGTGCCGTCGCCCGATCCGTCGTCCCGCCAATACAGCACCCAGTCCGCCATGGTCTGCCGCAGCAGGCTCTCGAGTTGATCGTCGAGGAATTGCGCGCCGTTGTAGGTGGACAGCAGGATGGCGACGGTCGGCGGCCGGCCCGCCGGAAGCGCCCGCTCCGCAATGAGCGGTGGAGCCGAACCGGGATGAGGCAGCGCCGACACGGCCACCCGTCAAAGACGCGGCGAGGGCGTGGCCAGCAGTTCGGCAACCGTCCGCGACAGGCCGCTGCGCCACTCCGGCAGGCGCACGTCGAACACCTGGGACAGCTTCGTGCAGTCGAGGCGGCTGTCCGGCGGGCGCCGCGCCGGGGTGGGCCAGTCCGACGTGGCGATGGCGTCCACCGCCGGCACGGGGTGGCCATACCGGGCCGCGTCCTCAAACAGCGCCTCCGCCAGCCCATGCCAGGTGGTGGAGCCAGTGCCGGCGGCGTGGAATACCCCGGCGTAGCGGTCCTGCCACCCGTCCCGCAGCCGCGCCGCGATGCCGAGGATCGCCACCGCCAGATCCCGCGCCGCGGTCGGGCAGCCCTGCTGGTCCGCCACCACGCGCAGCCGGGGGTTCTTCTGCGCGGCGCCCAGCATGGTGCGGACGAAGTTCTTGCCGGTCGCCGAATACACCCAGGAGGTCCGCAGGATGATGGCGCGCGGCCAGGCGGCGAGCACGGCCTGCTCCCCCTCCAGCTTCGTCGCGCCGTACACGCCGGTGGGGCTGGTCGGGTCGGCCTCGGTGTAGGGCGCACCCTTCGCGCCATCGAACACGTAGTCGGTCGAGACGTGGATCAGCGGGATGCCGGCGTCGGCGCAATGCGCCGCGAGTGTCGCCGGGCCGTCGCGGTTGGCGCGGCCGGCCGCCTCGGGCTCGGCCTCCGCCGCGTCCACGGCGGTCCAAGCGGCGGCGTTGACCACGAGGGTCGGCTGCAGGGCCTGCACGGTCTCCGCAATCGATGCCGGCCGGTCAAAGTCGAACGCCGGGCGGCCCACGCGGCGCACGACCGCGCCGCCCTCCTGCTCCATCGCCGTTGCGAGCTGCCCGGCGCCGCCGGTGACCATGATCGTCGTCATGACCTCAAGACTAGACCGGTTTTGCCGACGCTAAAAGGACGGCCTCCGTGATGGCCGGCATGAGGCTCCCAATCCGGCGCGATCAACGGCGCCTCAAAACAACGGCGGCGCGTCGGCCCAGCGCGGCAGCAGCCGGTCCTTGTCGGACAGAACTGCCTCGCCCTCCCCCACCGGCCAGGGCAGCGCCAGATCAGGGTCGTTCCAGGCCACGCCCCGCTCCGACGCGCGGTCATACACGTCGGTCACCTTGTAGATCACCTCGGTGTCCGCCTCGAGCGTGCAGAACCCGTGCAGGAAGCCCGGCGGCACCCAGAGCTGCGCCCAGTTCTCCGCCGACAGCTCCGCCGCCGCCCACTGCCCGAAGGTCGGCGAGGCCTGGCGCGCATCCACCGCCACGTCCCAAATCGCCCCCCGGACGCAGCGCACCAGCTTGCCCTGCGGGTGCGGCGCCACCTGGCAGTGCAGGCCGCGGATCACCCCGCGCTCCCGCGACAGGCTCTGGTTGTCCTGGATGAATGGCAGGTCGATGCCGGCCTCGGCGAACCGCGGCGCGTTGAACACCTCGGAGAAGAAGCCGCGCGCATCGCCGAACCGTGGCGGCGTGACCAGGATCAGGTCCGGGACCCGCAGGCGCTCGACCTTCATGCGTGCAGCCCGTCGGCGAGTTCCAGCAGCAGCCGGCCCAGCTCCGTCTTGCTCAGCCCCTTGGCCGCGCTGCGCAGCGTGCCGGCGTCGATGTAGCCCATGCGGAACGCGACCTCCTCCGGGCAGCCGACCAGCATCCCCTGGCGGTTCTGGATGGTCTGCACGAAAGTTGCCGCCTGCAGCAGGCTGTCGGGCATCCCGGCGTCGAGCCAGGCGCAGCCGCGGCCGAGCCGCTCCACGTGCAGCGTGCCCTCTTCCAGGTACATCTGGTTCAAATCGGTGATCTCCAGCTCGCCGCGTGCCGAGGGCGTGATGCGCCGGGCCATCTCGGACACGCGGCCGTCGTAGAAATACAGCCCGGTCACCGCCCAGTTGGACTTCGGCGCCGCCGGCTTCTCGACGATCTCCTGGGCGCGCCCGCTCTCGTCGAAGGCGACGACGCCGTAACGCTCGGGGTCACGCACCTGGTAGGCGAACACTGTCGCGCCTTCCGGCCGGGCGACGGCGGCGCGCAGCAGGACGCTCAGGTGGTCGCCGAAGATCAGGTTGTCGCCGAGCGCCAAGGCGCAGGGCTGGCCGGCGATCCAGTCCTCGCCGATGTGGAACGCCTGGGCCAGGCCTTCCGGCCTCGGCTGCTCGGCATAGGTGAAGCGCACCCCGAACCGCTCCCCGCTGCCGAGCAGGCGGCGGAACTGCGGTAGGTCCTCCGGCGTCGAGATGAGCATGATGTCCTTGATCCCCGCGAGCATCAGCACGGAGAGCGGGTAGTACACCATGGGCTTGTCATAGACCGGCAGCAGCTGCTTGCTGCTGGCGAGCGTGATCGGGTGCAGCCTCGTGCCGCTGCCGCCGGCGAGCAGGATGCCCTTCATGGTCCCGGCGCTCACGCCGCCGTCCCCAGCCGCTGCCCGGCGTAGCGGGCGCCGCGCACGCCCTCCCACCACGCCCGGTGGTCCAAGTACCACTGCACGGTGCGGCGCAGCCCGCGGTCGAAGCCGTGCGGCGCGGTCCAGCCGAGCGCCGCCGTGGTGCGGGCCGGGTCGATCTCGTAGCGGAAATCGTGGCCCGGCCGGTCGGTCACGAAGTGGATCAGCCGCGCCCGTGAGCCGGCAGGCTCCGGCACCAGCTCGTCCAGCACCGCGCAGATGGCGTGCACGACCTGGAGGTTGGTGCGCGGCTGCCGGGCGCCGATGGCGAGGGTGGCGCCGGGTTCGGC
>CAHJXG010000321.1 GCA_903644035.1 Rhodospirillales bacterium | reverse complement strand
GCCGGGTCGTCATAGGCGATGGCGGCCAGCACCTTGCGGTCCATCTCGATTCCCGTCGCCTTCAGCCCGGCGATGAAGCGGCTGTAGGTGATGCCGTGTTCCCGCACCGCCGCGTTGATCCGCTGGATCCACAGGCCGCGGAAATCGCGCTTCTTCTGCCGCCGGTCGCGGTAGGCGTATTGCAGCGACTTTTCCAGCCGTTGCAGCGCGATGCGGTAGTTGGTCGAACTCCGGCCGCGGAAACCCTTGCTGGCCTTGAGGACCTTCTTGTGCCGGGCGTGGGTGGTGACGCCCCGTTTCACTCGTGCCATTGGTGCGCTCCCTTATGCGATGCCGTACGGCGCCCACTGCTTGACGGTCAGGCCGTCCGCGTGGGTGAGCACCTGGCTGCCGCGGTTGCTGCGCTTCATCTTCTGCGTGCGGTTGATCAGACCGTGCCGCTTCTTGCCGGGTCCGGCGAGCACCTTGCCGGTAGCGGTGATCTTGAAGCGTTTCTTCACCGAGCTTTTGGTCTTCAGCTTGGGCATTTGGGTCTCCTGTGGCTGGACCTGCGGCGACCCGGTGGCCGCCGAACAGGCGTCGCGGCCGGGCATGCCCATTCCAGGCCCGGCGCGCAAACGAAGCGCGGGGTTTACCGGGACGAGGCAGGGGATGCAACAGGCGGAGCGGCCATCAGGGACGGGAGCTGTTGTCAGCTAGGGACTGTTCCACCCGGTGCGGTAGTCCGGCTCGGTCTTCCGCCGCAGGTCGGACAGCCGGAGGCGTGCCTTCGCCGCGTTGCAGCCGGTCGTCCAATCGCCGATGGCCTGTCCTGCGGGGCCGTAGCAGGAGCCTGGGCGCGGCTTGCTCCGTTCTCCCGTCCAGTAGAGTGCCCCATCACGGAAATCGCCGCTCAGGGACGTGAACCAGGTCTCCCAATCCCGCCGATCCGCCTGGCCTTGCTGAATCATGGGCGAGGCTTGCGATGGCTCGGACACGCTCGCGGTCGGGGCGCTGACCGAGCGGCTTGCTGCCGTCGATGCCGATGCGGCCGGTGCGCTCGCCGGGATGATCGTGACGCCCATCTGCTTGAAGTCGAACGGGGTCAGCCATTCCATCCGGCTGGGGGTCGCCTGAACCATCTTCCCGATGATCGAGGACGGTATGCCGTAAGCCGCCGCATCCCGCGCCATCGCCGTCGTCATGCCCATCGAGGCGAGGGTCTCCTGCCCATCTTCCGACGCGCTGTGCACGCCGATCAGCGCGTTGATCCCGGCATATTTCCTGGGCGAGGCGGCGAACAGCAGAAAACATGCCGAGGCACACTTGCTGTCTCCCGCAACCGCGACGCTCAGCTTGGCAGCGGCGATGCCGTTGGCGAGCCGTTCCGCCTCCACGACGTTGCCGCCGGGACTGTCGAGAAAGAGGGCGACGATGCGATCCGATTTGGCCATGCCGCCGACAAACGTCACAAGACGCTCAGCGTCGCCATGGATGATGGAGCCGCGCAGAACGACGACGACAGAGCCGTCGCCGATCGCGAGGCGCTCAAACTGGAGGGCATGTGACCGCAGCGGGGAGATCAGGATGAGAGCCGCCGCCAAGCCGGCAACAAGAGTCTTCAACGGAGCACCTTGATTTCATTTACCGCAATAATTGCAGTAATAAATCATTTTCCAGAAAATGCAACGGAAATCCGGCGCTCGCCTCCGATGGAAACGAGAGTCCGCGCAGCATTGCCCGACGCTTCAAACCCGCAGCCTCATCCCTACCTGCATCGCATGGGACGCCGACACCATGCCGTCCAGCCTTCGGATGACAGCCTCATCCGCTGCGCCCTCTGCGGCCGGGCCATCCCGCCGCAGGCCCGCTCCTCCCTCCACCACCTGACCCCCAAGCTCAAGGGCGGCGCGCGCCTGGGCACCGTCCGGCTGCACCAGGTCTGCCACTCCGCCATCCACGCCCGCTACACCGAGGCGGAGATCGCCCGGCACCTTGCCGACCCGGCGGCGCTGCGCGACGATCCGGAGCTTGCGCGCTTCGTCGCCTGGGTGCGCACCAAGCCCGACGACTTCCACGCGCCGACACGCCGCGCGCGGGGGCGGACCGCGAAGTGGAAATAGGCGTCTCCGCCCCGCGATGATCATGCGGCCGCCGCGGGCCATAGCCCCGCCGGGGCCATCCTCCTATATCCCGTTCCGCATGACCCCGTTCATCAAAGCCCACGGCGCCGGCAACGACTTCGTCATCATTGACGAACGCACCCGCCGTCTCGATCTGTCAGAGGCCGCGGTGCGCGCTTTGTCCGACCGCCGCACCGGCATCGGCTGCGACCAGTTCATCACCCTGCACCCGCCGCCGCCGGGCACCGACGCCGACCTGCTGATGCGCATCCGCAACCCCGATGGCTCCGAGGCCGGGGCCTGCGGCAACGCCACGCGCTGCGTCGCCGAGCTGCTGTTCGAGGAGAACGGGCGGCCCTACCAGGTCATCCGCACCGCCGCCGGGGACCTGCCGGCCGAGCGCCTCCCCGATGGGCGGCAGCGCGTGGACATGGGGCCGGCCCGCCTCGATTGGGCCGACGTGCCGCTGGCCCGCGCCGTGGACACGCTGCATCTGCCGCTGCCGGGCGACCCG
>CAHJXG010000320.1 GCA_903644035.1 Rhodospirillales bacterium | reverse complement strand
TTCCCTACACGACGCTCTTCCGATCTTAGCCTTGAGGAGAGGTCGAGAGGGTGCGGGCGACGTTCCCGGCATCTTCCAGCTCGGCATAGAACATCGGTCCCGGGCTCGCGTCCACGAGGCGGACCGGCCCGCCCGCGAGGGCCTTGGCGACCACGAGCTTCGTCGGCGCGTCCACGTTCCAGAAGCAGAGCGTCCTCGGCCGCAGCAGATTCGCCAAGGCAAGGATGCGCCCGGTCCGGCCCGCCAGGCTTTCGGCCTCCCCAGGTGCCGGCGCGAGCGACAGGAACCGCGCACCGGCAGCGCGGGCAGCATCCATGAAGCCCGGCACGCCGACCGGGCCGGGGATGGCGACCGTCAAGGCGGTGCCCTGGCCGGCAAGCGCTTCGGCGAGGTTGCACAGCGAACGCTGCGCGCCTCCCACGTCCATGTTCGCGGTGACGAACAGCACGCCGTCTCCACCCCGATCGGAGCGCGCCGCACCTGGACCGAGCGCTGCGAGCCAGGCCCAGGACGCGGCGGCCACGGGGGCGAGCCAGGCGGCCGGACCGGTAGGGGACGAAGGCCCCCGGTCCGCGGCGGACATCACCGCATTGGCCCAGGCCTCGTCGGGCGCCGCCGGGTCAAGGACGGTGTCGCCGGGCGGCACCGCCTCGCGCTGGCCTCCCACGTCCGCAGAAACGATTGGCAAGCCCATCGCGGCCGCCTCCATCGTCGCGATCGAGACGCCCTCGTGAATGGAGGTGTTGAGGAAAACGTCGAAAGCGCCGATGACCGCGGTTGCATCGGCGACCGGGCCTGGGAGCGAAAGGCGATCGCCAACATCCGCCCCGGCCGCGGCGGCGAGCAAGGCGGCGCGGGCGGCGCGGGCCTCTTCGCCGACCGCGGTGCCGATGATCGCCAAGCGTGCATCAACGCCGCGGCGGACGAGCTCGGCGAGAATGGCGACCGCTCGGGTGTAGCGCTTCTGGAGGACGACGCGCCCCACCATCCCCATGAGAAGCGTGTCCGCGCTGCAGCCGAATGCGCCGCGGAGCGCCGCTCGCCGCGATGCGCCGGGACCGGGGAGCGGCGAAAGGACGTGGCGCAGCGTCCGAATCTCCCCCTCATAGCCGGCGCGCCTCACCTCCTCGTGGACCCGATCGCCGCAAGCCGCGACGACAGGGACGCCCGAGTGGTTCCAGGCGCCCGGGTCTTGGCTCCAGCCCGCGGCAATGTTGTGGACGACCGGGATCGTGCGGCACCCCGCCGACCATAGCTCCTCAAGCTCCTTCGGGCTTGTCAGGTGGGCGTAGGCGGGCAGCCCCGTCGCGCGGACGATGGCCGCGGCCCGCTCCGTCCGCTCGCGCCAGGGCAGGCGCCCAAGGCGGTGGACCGCGACGGAGGAGCCGGCGAGATCCGAAACGTCGTACTCGGCAGGCGCGTCCCGCATGACGGCCACATCAGCGGGAACGCCTTGCCGTGCCCAATGACGGGCCAGGTCGCATACGATCCGCTCGGCACCGCCCAGGGAGAGCGACGGCACGATGTGTATGTGCCGTGGTGGCAGGCGGAGGGACCACGCATCGAGATCGTGGCGTAGGTCCGGCCAGCGCGGCAGGGCGCCGGGTGAGCGGCCGGACGCGGCCGGCTCGGCTGCATGTTGGGCCATCAGGCAGCGCCTCCTTTTCTGCCGCTCAATCTGTCATGCCTCGTATGAGCAGGCGCTGCGTCAGGTCACCGCCGTCAAGTGTCAGGCTACGCATCATCTGGCAATCGAAGTGCAGCCAATCGCTGCGCGGTGGTCGGCTACTCTTGTTCTGATTCGAGGCGGCCGGTGGGACTGCTGCAATCACGGGCGAGCATGTCTGAGGAGGGTCTATGGCACCACGCCATGGCGGGTAGCCAAACCAGCTCCCCCGCCCGCCTACTGTGTCAACCGGCTGCGGCTTTCCTGCCACGCTTCGTCCACTCCGCGCTGCGGCTCCGCACCTCGGCCGCGATGGGCTCGCCGAGGCACCATACCCCCCAACCCTCCATCAGCGGCCGACGCTTCTCCAACAGATCCGAGCGCGCATAGGCGGCCTCGGCCTTATCTCTGACAACGTGGGCCAAGGCGCGCTCCGCCACCTCGCGGCCCTCGCTACGCGTCTCGCCCGCCCAATCGCGAAACGTGGAGCGGAAGCCGTGCGGCACCACCGCGCGGCCTTCGTGGTCCCGCCAGCGCGGCAGCGCGTCGGGGTCGGCGCCCTCCACCAGCTTGTTCATGCGCCGGACTACCGCGGAAACCGTCATGTCGGAGAGCAACGCGCCGTCAGCGCCAGGGAACACGTAGGCGTCCATGCGTGGCCGGTCCGGACGCACGGCGCGCAGCGTTTCGAGCGCGGCAGCGGACAGGGGCACGCGATGGGCACGCCGCGCCTTCATGCGGACACCCGGCACCGTCCAGAGCGCGGCGTCCATATCCACCTCGCGCCACGTCATGCCACGCACCTCGCCCGTTCGCGCTGCCGTCAGCATCGCGAAACGCAGCGCGGCGGCGCCCATCCCTTCCACCTCGGCCAGCACCCTCCAGAACGCCGGCACCTGTTGCCAGGGTAGCGCCGGCCGGTGCTCTACCCGCTGCACCTTGCGCGGTGGCGGCAATTCTTCTGAGAGCAGTCCGCGCCAGTGCGCTGGGTTCTCCCCCTCCCGCCAGCCGCGTACGCGAGCGAGGTCCAACACCGCCTCCATGCGCTGCCGCACGCGGGAGGCTGTCTCGGGGATACGCGACCAGATCGGGTGCAGCACCCGCAGCACCGCCCGCAGGTCCATCTCGCGGACGGGCACGTCGCCGATGTGTGGGAAGGCGTGTTGTTCCAGGGTGGCAAGCCATTGCGCGGCGTGCTTCGGGTTGCTCCACCCGTCGCGCTTGGCTTTCACCGTGGCATTGGCGGCCTCGCGGAAGGTGACGGCTTTCGTCTGCGCATCGGCCATCGCTTGCGCGACCTTGCTGGCGTTGCGGGCCGCCAGCGGGTCCACACCGCGCCGCAGCAGCCTTCGTGCCTCCTCCGCCATCTCTCGCGCCTCGGCAAGCCCCACCGCAGGATAGGTGCCGAGACCCATGTCCCGGCGCTTCGTGCCAAAGGTATATCGCAGCACCCACGCTCCGCCGGCCGCGTTGCCGGGCTTCACCAAGAGGTGCAACCCCCCACCGTCACCAATGCGGACCGGTGCCATGAGGGGCTGCTTGGCAAATGCGGACAGCTTCGCTTTCAAGCCAATGGTTGTGAGGTCTGCCATACCTGCTTGTCCCCGACGCGACGTGATGTGGGAACACCCATGCCGTTCCCACGTGCGTTCCCACACTAATGCATAGATGTAGCTAGGCAAGGATAGACATCGGTGGAGCATGATTTTGCAAGATAAAAGCGAGATCAGACACTTACGTGCGATCGATAGACTATAGTGAAGCTACGTAGACTTGAAAATGGCAGACACCCTCTCCGCCAGATGCAGCACTCGCCCCGCTTTGATCGCAAAGGAAGGCGGTGCCGTCATTCCATGAAGTTCGCGACCGCGGCAGCCGCCCGCTCCACGTCCACCGTCCATCGTTTGTTGTGGAGCGCCGGGTCGCTTTGGTCGACCTGGCCCAGGATGATCCCATAATCGACGTCCATGCTCGACAGGATGGTCGAGTGGTTCTCGAGGTGGTCGTGGTTTGACTCGATATCGACGACCTTGGTGCCCGGCTTGCAGAACACCGCATTGAACAGGCCGGCTCCACCGAGAACGACGATCCGGCGTTCCGACCCGAACAGCTCGATCTGTTCTTCCGGGCCCAGGTACTCCGGGTCGACCGGGCTGTATCCCATCATCGCCAGCCGGTCCATGAACTCGCGCTCGTTCATCAGGCGCCTGTAGCCGCTCATCTCGATGGTCCGGCGGTGGCGGCCGACGTAAAGGTGGTGGGCGCTCGGCACGGTGATGCTGCCTGCCACGGTTTCGCGCAGCCCGGCGAACATTGCCCTGGCCTCCTGCGCCACGAAGAAATCCCGCTGCGGCTGCCGGAACACGTCGACGCTCTCGAAATGATAGGATCTGCTGCAGTCGTGGAGGATCACGTCGGCGGCCCTGAGCCCCAGCAGCCGCAGCATCGCCCGCATGTTGGGATGGTCGGCATAGACGAACAGCCGGTCATAGCTGTGCCTGTTCTCGACGAAGCTGATGACCGCAGGCAGCACGTAGAGCAGCCACATGCCCCAGTTGTGCGGCTCATCCGACGTGGCGAACATCGTCTGGCCGCTGACGCGCTCCGCATTCTGCAATCGGGATCGTGGGATGACGAAGTTGCCGCCGTGGCGATGGATGCCTGCCACCTCCGACAATCCCGGCCAGTCCACGATGCCGGAGACGGCCGTCCGCGGGTCGTCGTAAATCGACGCGCAGCAATCGCCGACAATGAAGAAGTTGGACCAGGTAAGATGCACATCGCGCAGCCGGTCCAGCCGCCGGGGCTGCGACGTCCGCCGACCCGCTTGGAGCATGGTGGGTCCGGGCGGCCCGGGGGACAAACCGTTCAGCATTCTGAGCGGCCGCTTCTCCCAATCGACCCCGGGCCAATACCGCATCGTCTCGACCGGGAAGTCTCCGTCGAAGATCAGACGAAGCAGGTCCTCACCCATGATGCCCTCAAAGCAATTAAAGGTGGCCGGCCTCGCCATAGACCCGCACCACCCAGGTCGCCAGCGCGAGGTATGGCCCGAACGGGATCGGCACGTCCGCCGCGTGGCGCCCGAACATCCGCTGGCCCAGCGTCGCCGCCACCGCGACCACCGCCGCTCCCAGCACCACGCCCGGCAGCCCCGCCACCCCCACCCAGGCGCCGGACGCCGCCAGCAGCTTCGCGTCCCCCTGACCCAAGCCCTCCCGTCCGCGCAGGCGGCGATAGGACCAGGCGATCCCGCGGAACGCCAGGTAGGCGAGGGCGGCGGCGGCGGCGTGGTCCGCCACGTCCTCCGGCTCCAGCGCCCAGGTCGCCAGCAGGCCCGCCACCACCAGCGGCAAGGTCAGCACGTCGGGCAGGCGCAGGTGGTCCCAGTCGATCCAGGCCAAGGCCAGCAGCCACCAGCCCAGCGCGCAATCGACCCAGAGCGCCGCCGCCTCCGCGCCCGGAAGCGCCAGCGTCGCCCAGGCCGCGACGGCGATGGCCGCCAGCTCGACCCACAGATGGAAGCGCGCGATCCCGGCCTGGCAGAACCGGCAGCGCCCGCGCAACATCACAAAACTTACCAACGGCACCAGGTCGCGTGCCGGCAGGGCGTGGCCGCAGCCCTCGCACTCCGACCGGGCCGCCGCGATCGGGCGGCCGAGCGGCAGCCGGCGGATCACCACGCCAAGGAAGCTGCCGACGAACGGGGACAGCAGCAGCGGCAACAGCCCGTCCAAGCGCGCTCCCGAATCGCGCGGCCTACTCACGGCCGCTCGGCGATCCATGTATAGGACGGTCTCCCATGCCACAACCGGGGTCGCCACGGGATGAATGCGCATAGCTTCAAGCAGCCGGTCGCCGTCGATCCCGGCGATGCCGGCAGCAAGCCCGCCGCCGCAGGTTCCCTGGTGGAGAGCCTGGCGGCGCTGCTGATCGAACTCGGCCAATGCGACGCCCGCACCGTCGAGCGCGGGCGCCGGGTCGCGCAGGACAGCGGGCAGCGGCTGGACAAGGTGCTGCTGCAGCTCGGCCTGGTGACGGAGCGCGGCCTGGCGGAGGCCTATGCCCGGCTGCTGGGCCTGCCCATCGCCACCCCGGACCGCTACCCGGGCGCCGAGCCGCTGTTCGCCGAGCAGCTTTCGACCCGGTTCCTCCGCAGCGCCCGGGCGCTCCCGGTGGCCGAGCAGGACGGGCGGCTGCTGGTCGCGGTCGCCGATCCGCTCGACGCGTTCATCCCCGCGGCCATCGCTTCGGCCGCCGGGCTGCCGGTGTCCCTGCTGGTCGGCGTGCCCATCGAGCTGGATGCGGCGCTCGACCGCCTGTACTCGGACGTGCCGGCCGCGCCCGACACGCCGGACGGGACGGCCGAGCCGTCGGAGGAGGATGCGGAGCGCCTGAAGGACCTCGCCAGCGAGGCGCCGGTGATCCGCCTGGTCAACCAGATCATCGCCCGCGCGGTGGAGACCCAGGCGTCCGACATCCACATCGAGCCGTTCGAGGACCGCCTGCGCATCCGCTACCGCTACGACGGCGTGCTGCACGAGGCCGACAGCCCGGCGCCGCGAGATCGG
>CAHJXG010000319.1 GCA_903644035.1 Rhodospirillales bacterium | reverse complement strand
TACCTCGCGGGGCTGAAATGATCGGGCGGCGGGCGCTGTCGCTGGCCGGGGCGGAGGCGCTGGCGCTGCCCGCCCTGGTCCGGCCGGCGCGGGCGACGCCGCGGGAGGTCGCGGACGAGATCGCCAAGGTGACGGGCGGCAAGGTCCCGCAACCCGGCTGCGTGAAGCTCGACCTGGCGCAGATGGTCGAGAACGGCAACGCGGTCGGCCTCGCCGTCAGCGCGGAGCCGCCGGAGGGCCGCCGGGTCGAGAGCCTGCACGTGTTCGCGGAGGGCAACCCGAACCCCGAGGTGGTGCACGCGACCTTTGGCCCGGCGTCGTTCGCGCCGAAGCTTTCGACCCGCATCCGGCTGGCGACGTCGCAGACGGTGGTGGCGGTGGCGGTGCTGGACGACGGGTCGTGCTGGACCGACAGCGTGACGGTGCTCGTCACGCTCGCGGCCTGCCTGGAGTAGCCGGGATGCGCGTGCTGCTGAACGTGCCGAAGACGGCGAAGAAGGGCGAGGCGGTCGAGATCAAGATCCTGATCAGCCATCCGATGGAAAGCGGGCAGCGCCGGGACGAGATGGGCCAGGTGGTGCCGCGCATGGTGATCCATGATTTCGTCTGCACCTACAACGGCGCGGAGGTGATCCGGCTGGCCTTGTTCCCGGCCATCGCGGCGAACCCGTTCCTGGCGTTCTCGGCCCGCGCGGAGGACAGCGGCGCGTTCACCTTCACCTGGGCGGACGACAGCGGCGCCTCGCAGACCGAGACGGCGCTGATCGTGGTCGAGTGACGCGGTTGCGGAGGCGCCTGCGTGCCGTCCTGCTCGCCCTCCCGCTTTTGGGCGCCGCCCCGCACAGCGGCCATGACGACGCCAGCCCGGCGGTCCAGGCCATGCAGGACGACGACGCCGAGAACCCGGGCCTGCTATGGGTGCAGCAGGGCGCGGCGCTGTGGGACCAGGGCTGCGCGTCCTGCCACGGGGCACCCGGGTCGATGCGGGGCGTGTCGGCGCGCCACCCGCAATTCGACCCGGCCCTGGGCCGGCCGATCACGCTGGCCGGCCGGGTCAACCAGTGCCGGGCGCGGACGGGGGAGGCGGCCTGGACGCCGGACAGCGAGGAGATGCTGTCGGTGACGGCCCTGGTCGGCCGGCAATCGCGGGGCCTGCCGGTGGCCATCGACGGCAGCGGCGCGGCACAGGCCGCCCTGGAGCAGGGCCGGGCGCTGTTCACGGAGCGGCAGGGCCAGTTGAACCTGTCCTGCGCGCAATGCCACGACGACCTGGCGGGGCAGCGCCTGGGCGGGGCGCGCATCCCGCAGGGACAGCCGAACGGCTACCCGCTGTATCGCCTGGAGTGGCAGGGGCTGGGGTCGCTGGACCGCCGCCTGCGGAACTGCCTGACCGGCGTGCGGGCCGAGCCGCTGCCGCCCGGCAGCCCCGAAATGGCGGCGCTGCAGTTCTACCTCGGCTGGCGGTCGAACGGCCTGAGGGTGGAGACCCCGGCCGTCCGCCCGTGACGATGCAGTCTCAGGTCGTCCAGCGCCAGGTGTTGAGGTTCCAGGCGTTGAGCCGGACGTTGATGTTCGGCTGGTAGCCGCTCAGGCCGGCCTTGGTCCCCTCCACGAGGACGTATCCGAAGATCGGCAGGAACGGCAGGTTCTGACGCAGCAGGGACTGCACGCCGCGATAGGCCTCCAGGCGCTTGGCGCGGTCCAGGGTCGTGGCGCCCTGCTGCAGCAGCTCGTCGAGCTGCGGGTTGACGTATTGCATCGTGTTGGTGCCGGAGCCGCCCTGGGCGGCAATCGCCTTGCTGCTGAAGTAGTCGGCGGCTGCCGGGTCCGGCCCGGTCATGAAGTTGATGCCGACGATCGCCGTCTCGTAGCGTGACTGGATCCAGTAGTCGCCCCACATGACCGCCGCCGGCAGGTTCTTGATCGTCATAGCGACGCCGATGTCCTGCCAGTTCTGCTGCAGGAGCTGCTGCGCCTGCTCGCGCAGGTGGTTGCCCGCGGTGGTGGAGTTGCTGAACTGGAGCTTGACCCCGTCCTTCTCGCGGATGCCGCCGCGGCCGGGCTTCCACCCGGCGGCGTCCAGCATCGCCTTGGCGCGCGCCGGGTCGTAGACCTGCTTCGGCAGGTCGGGATCGAACGCCCAGGAGGCCTGCGGAAGGTAGGACTCGGTCGGGCGCGGCAGGCCGTAGTAGAGCTCGTTGATGATGCTGGTCTTGTCCAGGCCGAGATACAGCGCCTGGCGGACCGCCAGGTCCTTGAACTGCGGCAGGCCCAGGTTGAAGTAGAAGTTCTCGACGCTGGCGGTGGGGTTGGGCGTCACGACCCGGTTGGGCAGCGCCTTCGCCTCCTTGTAGTGGTCGGCCGAGATGCCCTGCAGGCTGATGTAGTCGATGTCGCCGGTGCGGAACTGGGTATAGAGCACCGTGAGGTCCGGGATGTACTTGAACACCACCCGTTCGAGGTAGGGACCCTCGTCGAAATAGGCCTCGTTGGCGACCAGGGTGATGTGGTCGCCCGGCACACGCTCGCTCCACTTGAACGGCCCGGTGCCGACCGGCGCGCGCATGAACGGCGCGGTGCGGTAGTCGGCCTGGCCGGCGAGCAGGTGCTGCGGCATGATGAAGGTCCAGGCCAGGATCGAGGCGTAGGGCGAGAAGGGCTTGTCCAGCCGCCACGACACCTCGTTCGGCCCGGTCACCTTGAGGTCGCGCAGAAGCTCATGGCCCGACCGGGTGCCGGCGGGGAAGTTGGGGTCGTTGATGAGGTTGAGGGTGAACGCCACGTCGTCGGCGGTGAAGGGCTTGCCGTCGTGCCACTTGACGTCCCCGCGCAGCTTGACCCGCCATTGCAGGCCGTCCTCGGACACGCCGCCATTGGCGACCGTGGGCACCTCGGCCGCCAGGCGCGGCAGGAAGTCGCCTTTCGGGTCCACGGCCCAGAGCGGGCTGAACAGCGACATGTGGACGCCGTCGTCCACCTCGATGTGCGGCAGCAGCGGGTTGAACACCGTCGGCTCCTGCGAGAAACCGATGATGATCTGGCCGGACGGCTTGGGCTTGCCCTGGGCGCGGGCACCGGTGCCCAGCAGCGGCGCGGCGCCGCCAGCCAGCGCAAGCTGCAGGATCGAGCGCCGCCGCAGGGGGGCGGCGTGGACGCTAGGCTCGTTCATGGTCGGCTCCTGTGGGTGATGGGAACGGCTTCAGACGGGCACTTCAGACGGGCGCCTCGACGACGATGGGCGAGCCATCGGAGAAGCGGGAGAAGCGGAACGGCGTCGGGTCCACCAGCGGCGTGGCCCCGGTCACGAGATCGGCGGCGAGCCGTCCCGCCGCCGGGCCGATGCCGAAACCGTGGCCGGAGAAGCCGGTCGCGACCACGAGGCCCGGCACGTCGTCGATGGCGCTGATGACCGGCACCGCGTCCGGCGTCACGTCGATCATCCCAGCCCATTGCTGGACGACCTGCATCCCCTGGAACACCGGGAACGCGGCCTTGAGCGCCGTCACCGCGGTGCCGTTGATGCCAGGCGCCGGGTCGGCGTCGAGCGTGCGCACGTCCTCGAACGGGCTGCGGGCATCGAGCGCCCAGCGTTGGGGGGTGCGCGCCTCGGCCATGAAGCGCCCGTCCAGGCGGAGGCGCAGGCTGCGCCGGGTCGCCTTGGCCGCCGGCAGGAACTCGCGGAAGAAGCGCAGGCTGTCCGGCACCAGCGGCACCACGTTGGCCGAGCCGTTGGCGATGGTGTAGCCGCCGTCCATGCGCTTGCGGTAGGCGAACTGGCTGGTCCAGGTCGAAACCTCGGGGCCGCCGGGGAGCGGCGCGGTGCGGAGGACGGAGGACCGCACCTTGAGCTGCGGCAGGCGCAGGCCGAGGCTGCCGCAGAACAGGCGCGACCAGGCGCCGCCCGCGAGCACCACGCCGTCGCAGGCGATGCGGCCATGCTCCGTCACCACGCCCACGACCCGGCCGCCCGCCATGTCGAGGCCGCGCACGGCGCATTGGGTGAGGATGGTGGCGCCGAGGCGCTGCGCCGCGCGGGCGATGGCGGGACCGGCCTGCTGCGGCTCTGCCCGGCCGTCATCGGGCGTGTACAAGCCGGATCTGTAGGCCCGGGCGGTGCCGGGCAGCAGGGCGGCGAGGT
>CAHJXG010000318.1 GCA_903644035.1 Rhodospirillales bacterium | reverse complement strand
ACCAGCTGCGCCGCCAGCATCACCTGCGGCCAGCGGCGGCGGCGCAGGCGGTCCAGCAGCGCGGGCGGCCCTGTGTCTATGGACGGCCGCACGGCGCCGCCTGCCTCACCCGCTGGCTTGACCGGCGGCGTGGGCCTGGTTGGTGCAGGAATGCAGGCGCAGGGACCCCAACGTCGTCCGGGATCAGGCGGTGCGGAGCCAACTCGGGCGTCCAAGCTCCGTCATGCGCCTGCCCGCGCAGGCGGCGACGTCCACCTCGCCCGCCCGCCGCCCGTCCGTAGAAGCAGCCCGCCGCCGATCACCTGCTCCCCTTTCCCGCCATTGGCGGCCCCGGCCCGTGCGCCTGTTGTATCCTGGCCGCTTCTGCCGCGCCACAAGGCCATGCCCGGTCTTGAACCGAGGCAGCGACTGCGCTGCGCGGGTTCGCCGCTGGCCGCAGGCGGTTCGCGTCCCAGGCCTGGGTACCGTCGCCGATAACCTGCGGCGCCGGCACGCGAACGGCAGAGGCCGACACGCAGCTCCCGGCTCAACGAACCGCCTCCAGAGTCGGGGCAGTCCCACTCTCCGCCCGTCGGTCCCTGTGGTTCGGGACAGGCCCGGTTCATCACAACGCCCTTTCCGACGACCGGGCACTCGCCCATAACGGGGCATGATCCGAGCCATCGAGACACTGGCGCGCATCCCGCTGTTCCGCTCGCTCGACGAGGACGCGGTGCGCCGTCTTGACGCCCGATGCGCCTGGCGCCGGGCGGCCGCGAAGGAGTGGGTGCTCGATTACGAGTCGGACGGCACGGACCTGTTCTTCGTGCTGCAGGGCCACGTGCGCGTCAGCATCGCCGCCGGGCGCGAGGTGATCCTGCGCGACATCCGCGACGGCGAGTTCTTCGGCGAGCTGGCGGCCATCGACCAGAAACCACGCTCGGCCGGCATCCTTGCCATCACCGACACGCTGGTCGCGCGCATGCCGGCCGGCGTGTTGCGGCAGGCGGTGCATGAGCATCCCGACGTCTGCGACCAGTTGCTCCAGACGCTCGTTGCCCAGATCCGGATGCTGGCCAACCGCGCCAACGAGTACTCGAACCTCGGCGTGCGCCAGCGCCTCTACGCCGAGCTGCTGCGGCTCGGCCGCATGCCGATCAGCGGCGGCCATCCCGTCGTGTCGCCCCCTCCGACCCACGCCGAGCTTGCAGCCCGGGTGAGCAGCCATCGCGAGGCCATCACCCGCGAACTGAACGCCATGGCGCGCGGCCGGCTGATCGAGCGCCGGCGTGGGGCGATCGTCCTGCTGGACACCGACCGCCTGCGCGCGATGGTGGCCGGCCTTGGCGAGGCGTAGCGGGCGGCCTGCGCAGCATGATTTCACGAAAACATCCGCCCCCGCCCCGCGCATTCACTTGGCGTGAACATGTGAAGACAACCATGATGCTCCCACCCTGCATGCCGACCGTGCCCGTCCCAGGAAGCCAGATGGGGAGTGATCGGATGCCGCTGATCCTGGACGGGACGGCGCCGGGGCAGGATGGGCCGCTCGCCTGGATGGACGGCCCGGAGTGGCAGGGGCGACGCCGCGAACGGGCCGGCGCCGCATGAGCGGGAACGAGCTGGAGCAACGCCTGGCCGCGGTGCGGGAGAAGCGCGGCTACCTGCTGCCGCATCACGGGCTGATGGCGCTGGCCTTCCCGGATCTGCTGGCCGGCTACGATGCCGCCTACACCGCGCTGGCGCTGCAGGACCGCATCCTGTCGCACCATGACCGGGAGTTCGTGTGGATCGCCGTGCTGGCGGCGACCGACGAGGCGCTGGCGACGCATCACGTCGCCAAGCTGCGCGCGGCCGGCGGTACGGACGCGACGCTCGGCCAAGCCTTCGCCGCCTGTGCCTGGGCGCTCGGAGGCGAGGCGCACGACTTCGCCGCCCGCGCCTGGCCTCGGCAGCTTGCGCCCTGGGATCCCAGGGCCGCGTTCCTGGACGGGCTGCGCGGGATGGAGCCGCGCCGCCTCGTCCATCTCGCCGCCTGTGCCGTGCAGGTGTGCCGTGCCCGCTGGCGGCTGCTGGAGTGGTGCCTGGCCGCGGCCTACGCCGAGGGCGTGCCGGAAGACGAGATCGCCGAGGCCATCAGCTTGGCCATGTTCCCCGGCAGCGTCCCCCGCTTCGTCAACGCCTGCGCCGTGTGGCAGCGCATGATCCTGGGCGGGGCGCTGCCGGCCTCCCCGCGCTACCAGACCTGGGCGCGGATGACTGGCCAGGGCGGCTACGACGAGGCGTCGGGCACGGCTGCGTCGGATGCGTCGCCGTAGGGCGGCGGCACCCGGGCAGGGTCGGCCTCGTGCGCTTGCGCCCAGGCCTGCACCGCGTCGATCAGCACCGGGCCGCCCGCGGGCAGCAACAGGTAGGACAGCGCCTCCGCGATCATCGCCGCCGTTGCCCCTGCCGCCGCCGCCCGGCGCAGGTGCAGCGCCTGCCCGTCATGCGTCAGCCGCGCCGCATGGCAGGCGACCGCGGCCAGCTCCGCCGCAGCAGATCGGA
>CAHJXG010000317.1 GCA_903644035.1 Rhodospirillales bacterium | reverse complement strand
GACCCGGCCGTGTTCATGCGCTTCCTGCCCACCATCAAGCAATCCACCGACGCGGTGCTGAACATCACCACCGGCGGCGGGCTGAAGATGACGCTGGAGGAGCGGCTGGCCGCGCCCATGCAGGCGAAGCCCGAGATGTGCAGCCTCAACATGGGGTCGATGAACTTCAACATCTCCCGCGCCGGGGACAAGATCACGGACTGGAAGCACGAGTGGGAGAAGCCCTACCTCGCCGGCACCGACAACCACATCTTCCGCAACACGTTCCGGGACATCGAGAACATCGTGGGCACCCTGGGCCGCGGCCACGGCACGCGGTTCGAGTTCGAGTGCTACGACATCGGGCACCTCTACAACCTGGCCTACCTGCTGGAGCGCAAGGTGGTCGAGCCGCCGCTGTTCGTGCAGACGATCTTCGGCATCCTGGGCGGCATCGGCGCGGAGCACCGCAACCTGATGTTCATGCGGGAGACGGCGGACCGGCTGTTCGGGCGCGACTACGTGTGGTCGGTGCTGGCGGCCGGGCGGCACCAGATGGGGTTCACCACCCTGGCCGGCATCCTGGGCGGCAACGTCCGCGTCGGTCTGGAGGACAGCCTGTATATCGGGCGCGGGAAGATGGCGACGTCGAACGCGCAGCAGGTTGCGAAGATCAAGCACATCCTGGAAGAGCTGAGCCTGGAGATCGCGACGCCGGCGGAGGCGCGGGCGATCCTGCACCTCAAGGGCGGGGACCGCGTGGGGTTCTGACGATGCCCTCTGGAATGGAGTTGGGAATGGACGCGGCGGCCCTGCACGCGACGCTGCTGGCGCTCGACACGCATATCGACATCCCCTGGCCCGCCGGGCCGGATTTCTTCGCGGACAGCCCGCGCGACCAGACGGGGCGCCGGGTCGATCTGCCGAAGATGCGGGCGGGGGGCATGAAGGCCGGCTGCTTCGCCGCCTACGTGCCGCAGGGGCCGCGCACGCCGGAGGGGTGGGAGGCCGCAGGCAGCCGGGCGCTCGCCATGCTGGACGCGATCAACGCCATGGGACGCGACGGCGGCACCCGGGTCGCCAGCACGGCGGACGAGATCGAGGCGGCGCACCGGGACGGGGCGACGGTCATCATCCCCGCGGTCGAGAACGGCCATGCGATGGGAGACGACCTCGGGATGCTGGCGGCATTCCGGGCCAAGGGCGCGCGCTACCTGACGCTCACCCATAACGGGCACAACGCGCTGGCCGACAGCAGCAACCCGCGCAAGGACCTGGGCGACGCGGAGACGCTGCATGGGGGATTGAGCGAGCTGGGCCGCGCGGCGGTGCATGAGCTGAACCGGCTGGGCATGCTGGTCGACATCTCCCACGTGTCGGCGCAGGGGGCGCTGCAGGCGGCCATGCTGTCGCGCACGCCGGTGCTGGCGACGCATTCCTGCGTGCGGGCGCTGTGCGACGTGCCGCGCAACGTGGACGACCTGATGCTGGATGCGCTGCGGGACTGCGAGGGCATGGTGAACATCACCGCGGTGCCGAGCTTCGTCCGGCCCGGCGGGCGCGGGGACGGCGTGACGGTGTCCGACTACGTGGACCACATCGACTACGTGGTGAAGCGCTGCGGCCTGGCGCATGTCGGCATCAGCTCGGATTTTGATGGGGGCGGCGGGTTCTCCGGTTGGCGGGACGCTTCGGAGAGCGGGAACCTGACCGCCGAGCTGGTGCAGCGTGGGTATGGCGCGGCGGAGATCGCGGCGCTGTGGGGCGGCAACTTCCTGCGCCTGCTGCGGCGGGCGGAGGAGGCGGCCGATGCCGGGTGACATGCCGCGGCTGGGTCAGGGCACCTGGCGCATGGGGGAGGGGCTGCGGCCCCGCGCCGAGGAGGCGGCGGCGCTGCGACTCGGCCTCGACCTCGGCATGACGCTGATCGACACGGCGGAGATGTATGGGGAGGGGGCAGCTGAGGAGGTCGTGGGCGACGCGATTTCCGGGCAGCGGGACCGGGCGTTCCTGGTGTCGAAGGTGTATCCGCAGAATGCAAGCCGCGCCGGGGTGGTGGCGGCCTGCGCGCGCAGCCTGAAGCGGCTGCGGACGGACCGGCTGGATTTATACCTGCTGCATTGGCGCGGCGGGGTGCCGTTGGCGGAGACGGTGGCGGGGTTCGAGGCGCTGCGGGAGGCTGGGCATATCCGGGCCTGGGGAGTGTCCAACTTCGACGTGGACGACATGGCGGAGCTGCCGGCGGGGTGTGCTGCGAACCAGGTGCTTTACAATGTGGAGGCGCGGGGGATCGAGTTCGAGCTGCTGCCTTGGTCGCAGGCGCGGGGGATGCCGGTGATGGCGTATTCGCCGGTGGGGCAGGGCGGGGCTTTGCTGCGCTCGAAGGTGCTGGTGGAGATTGGGCGGCGGCACGGGGTGACGGCGGCTCAGGTGGCGGTTGCTTGGACGTTGCGGCAGGACGGCGTGGTCTCGATCCCGAAGGCGGGGGATGCGGCGCATGTTCGGGAGAATGCGGCGGCGTTGGGAGTGCAACTGACGGAGCGGGATGTGGCGGAGATTGATGCGGCGTTTCCGGCGCCGAAGCGAAAGCGGGCTTTGGAGATGCTTTGAAATCCAATCTTGTCGACGCTTGCTCCCGTTGTGAGGGCAATCACCGCCTGGTGGTCTGCTTGGCTTCGACCAGGGCTAGACCCAGCTCTGTCTCCAGGCGCTCTGCCGGGGCACGCAGGCGATCAAGAATGGGCAGAGCCGGCATTGTCTGACCGGACGCGATCTACGCCTTGCCTCGAGCGAGGTTTTTCAGTCACTCAACAGCTACTGCGTTGCGGTTGGCAGAGTTCGACATGCTTTGACCATGCACTCGTTCCAGGCTGGATATCGCTTCTACGTCCTATAAGCCTCAGCTGCACAAAATGGCGGAGTTGCCGAAAGTAAACCTCACTTCAACAAAAATCCCCGTGCCCCCTCCGCCAGCACCCTTACCCCCATCGCCAAATCCTCGTCCTTCGTATCCTCGCTCCAATGATGGCTGATCCCCCCAATCGACGGCACGAACAGCATCGCCGAGGGCATCACCCGCGCCATGTACTGCGCGTCATGCCCGGCCCCGCTCGGCATCCGCCGCCACTTCCCCGGCGCCAGCGCCTCCGCCGCCCCGGCCAGCGCCTCCTGCCACCCGGCGTCGCACAGGGCCGGCGCCGACTGGCCCAGCACCTCCAGCGTCGCCACGCACCGCTCCCGCCGGTTGCTCTCCTGCACGCCCCGGCGCAGCAGCGCGTCCAGCCGCTCCAGCACCGCCACCGAGATGTCGCGGAACTGGAACAGCACCTCGGCCCGCCCCGGGATGATCGACGCGGCGCCGGGCGACAGCGCGATCCGTCCGCAGGTCCACACCGTCCGCTCCGCCGCGTGCTTCGGGAACTCCGCATCGAGCCACGCCAGCAGCCGCACCGCGGCCAGCCCGGCGTCCCGCCGCTCCGCCATCGTGGTGCCGCCCGCGTGGTCCTGCTGGCCCTCGATGACAATGCGGTACTGCCAGATCGCCACGATCCCCGTCACCACGCCGACCTGCTCGCCCGCCGCCTCCAGCGT
>CAHJXG010000316.1 GCA_903644035.1 Rhodospirillales bacterium | reverse complement strand
CCCGGCGCCCGGCAGCACCGTCGCGCCGCTGACCGCGGCCGGCGTTCCCTCGGGGTTGAGCAGGAACAGCGACGCCTGGCGGGCCTGCCGCGGGTCGGCGACGTCCGTCCGCAGCAAGGCCGTCACTGCCTGCCCGGGACCTGACAGCAGACGCGCCAGGCCTGAGCCGAACGCCGCCTGCCGTCGCAGGGTGTTCAGCCGCTGGGTGGAGGCGGCCTCGGCCGGGTCCGGCAGACCCCGCATCCAGCCATCCGCCAGCAGCGCGGCGACATCGCCGGTGTGCTCGCCCGCGGGCGCGACAACCGGCGCGATGCGACGCAGCAGGTCGAGTTCCCGCCAGAGCCAGTCGGCATGGCCATCCCACCACGGCAGCGAGCACGCGACATAGTCGACCGTGCCCTCCGGCAGGCTCGCTGTGCCATCCCAGGACAGGCCCGGCGTCCAGGCAAACAGGACGGCATCGAGGACCAGCTCACGCAAGCGGACCAGGAAGGGCGCGACGCAGGCTGCCGGCAGGCCGGTCAGCCCCAGCAGTCGCACACCGGAGACGCCGGCCGCCGTCAACCCCGTGATGTGGGGCGCCCACCACTCGGCCAGCCGCTCGGCCTCGTCGGGGTCGGCCACCGTGGCGATGGCGGCCGGGGCGTTCCGGGGCGGCTGCCGCGGATCGACCATCGGCGCCGGAGTCACGGCAAACATCGTGGGGATACCGTCCCCGCCGGCGGTCTGCACCGGAATCTCGTCCACGTTGATGTCGATGAGGAGCGACAGGCCAAGCGGCCGTGCCGCGGCCGCCCACATGGCCGGGTCGGCCGGCGCTGCCGCGAGCAGCGCATGGTCGAACCCGAGCGAGGCCGCCCGGTTGAGGTCTGGGAACGTCGCATCGCCGGCCAGCAGGCAGATGCGGGCGGCGCGGGCCGGCGTCATGGAATGACCCGCGCGCAGAGGGGTGTGCATGGCTGTCACTCCTGGGTCACCGGAGAATTACCTCTGAATCGCAGCGGCAGGCGCTTAGTTGCCGCGCCCACCGGGTTTGATTTTTGCTTGCTGGACGAAACCGCGCCAGGGCAGCCCGGCGGCGGATCGGTCAATCGAGGCGCACGCCCCCGGTCACGGCCTGGTAGGTCGCGATGGCAAGGGTGAGCGGCTCGAACGGCTTGGTGATGACATAGGCGGGTTCGAGGTCATCCCCGGTCAGCAGGCGTTCCGGATAGGCGGTGACGAAGATGACCGGCGCGTAGTGGTGGCGCATGATGCGCGCCACGGCCGACGTGCCGTCGCCGCCGATCCCCAGGTTGATGTCGGCGAGGATCAGGCCGGGCTTGTGACGCCCGGCAAGCTCCACCGCCTCGGCCTCGGTGGTTGCGACGCCCACGACATTGTGTCCGCAGTTCTGCACCAGCTCCTCGATGTCCATCGCGATGATCGGCTCGTCCTCGATGATGAGCACGTCGGTCGCGGCGCCGGCGCGCAGGTGGGCGCGCGCTTCGGCCAACCGGGCCTCCGCCTCGGCCGCGGGGAGCTGCACGATGCCGGCGGCGGCCTGAATTGGTACCTCCTCGAGCGAGGTCAGCAGCAGAAGCTGGCGTTGGACCTGCGACAAGCCGCCCGTGAGGAAGCTGGTCTTGAGCGTGTTCAGGCCGTCGAACCGGCGCGTGATGGCGTGATAGAGACTGTGCCGCGCCTCGCCGAGCACGGCTTGGCCGGCCAGCACGTCGCGCAGGCTGTCCGCCACCATGGCGTCGCCGCGGCTCTGGCTTCCGGTGAGCGCGCGGGCGTAGCGCCGCGCGTAGGGCAATGCCCGGATCAGGTCCTCGCGACAAAGATTGGCCATATGTCGTCCCTTTCATGCACAAGCCGCGTGCACTGATGCTGTGTGGACGGGATAAGCGGGATAGGGCGGGCAGTCGAGTTGATTGGTGACGCGCAGGTGGACATAGCCGACACGGACATCCGGCACCAAATTGTGGCATTGCTGCCGGACCTTCGCGCCTTTGCACGGTTCCTGGTGCGGGATCGCGCCGGGGCCGACGATGTCGTGCAGGACAGCATCGTACGCGCCCTGGGCGCAATAAACCAGTTCCAGCCCGGCACGAACCTGAAAGCCTGGCTGTTCACCATCCTGCGCAACCAGTTCTACGAGCAGGCCCGGCGGCGCAAGCGGGAGAGCAGTGCGTTGCAGGCGCGGTTCGAGGAGACGGAGGCCGCGGACCCGCAGCAGCTCGCCCAGGCCGACATCACCGACCTGCAGCAGCTCATGTGGCGCCTGCCGCCGTCCCAGCGGGAGGCGCTGCTTCTGGTCGGCGCTCAGGAGATGTCGCACGAGGAGGCAGCCGCCATCTGCGGTGTCCCGGTCGGCACGATGAAGGCGCGCCTGTCCCGCGCACGCAGCGGCCTGGCGGCGTTGATGGAGGGCGCCCAGGCCAACCCCGGCTAGGACGCTCATGCTTTCGTGATCAGTGGGCTGCAACGATCTGGGCCGGTCGGCCATTGGCTCTGGACTGAGACGAAAAGGCAGATCGATGAACACGCCCTTCCATGACCAGGTTATCTCGATACTCCCCAAGCTGCGCATCCAGGCGCTGGCACTCACCAGAAACCGTTCGGCCGCCGAGGACCTCGTTCAGGACGCCGTGTGCAACGCGCTCTCGGCCCATGCGAGCTTCATCCCGGGTACCAACTTCCCGGCCTGGATGCATCGCATCCTGCGCAACCGCTTCATCTCGAACCTGCGTAAGCGCCGCGACACCACCGACATCGACGATGTGCCGCAATCGGTGTTCGCCACCGAGGCGGCGCACGAGGACCGTCTGGCCCTCAAGGAGCTCGGCCGGGCCATGACGCGGCTGCCGGCCGATCAGCGCGAGGCGCTGCTGATGGTCGTCGTGCATGGCATGAGCTACGAGGCGCTGGCCGAGGCAACGGGTTGCGCGGTGGGCACGGCCAAGAGCCGGGTGTTCCGGGCGCGCCGGCAGCTTGAGGCATGGCTGCTGGGGGAGACGGATGCCAAAGGCAAGGACCGCGTCGGTGCCCGTGCCACGCGCCTGCTTGAGGTCGGTCACGTCGGCGATGAGAGCCCGGACTACGCCACGACGTTGCGTTGAGGCGGAAGCGCGCCAGCGTAATATTCCCTGAAACCCGCGTGACTGTATTTTGTTAGGGGTGCGAGCGTTCGGGTTATACGGGCATGAATCACTGCAGAATGACCCAGCACAAATCCAAGCAGCCGAATACATCACGAAAGCAGGTCAAACCCGTCGCCGCCGCGTTCGACGTATGGTTGAACCGGAGCCTGCA
>CAHJXG010000315.1 GCA_903644035.1 Rhodospirillales bacterium | reverse complement strand
ATGCGGGCGTAGCTCAGGGGTAGAGCACAACCTTGCCAAGGTTGGGGTCGAGGGTTCGAATCCCTTCGCCCGCTCCAGAAATCAACGGCTTGCCGGCCGTTGGCGCAGAGACTAGCACGCAGCTAACACGCACGCTGTTTTCAGGTATATCGGTTTTCGGATGGATCGGTCGGGTTGCCTCCCGGCCGATTTCCGTAGCGAAGTCGTCTATCGCGGCCCGCGCCGCGCCTAGGTGTGTGGGCGCATATTTCGCATACCTCCCTGTCGTCCTAAAGTTGGGCATCGAGTGCCCCAGCAGCCCGGCAAGCTCTAGCTCGGGCACGCCGCGAGCCCGCAGCTCGGTCGCGACCGTGTGCCGGATCGTGTAGGGCACAACCGCCGCGTCCAGCTTGGCGAGGTCCCGCGCCTCACGCCAAGCCTTGTTCACCTTCACTACCGCCTTGCCACGGAACCGCACCAGCGGGCCAGGCGGGGCTTGTTCGATCCAAGGTCGCAGGAAGTCAGGCATTGGCACCACCGGCCGGCGCTTCTTGGTCTGCGCCCGGCCCGCTGGGTTCAGGTCGATCAGGCCGCGTTCGAGGTCGCACCGCTCCCGCGTCAGTTCCAGCACGGCCGATGGACGCGCGGCGGTCCCTACAAGCAGCAGCATGAACATTCGCAGGTGCGGCAGCTCGGCCACGTCCCATAGCGCCGCCATCTCGGCCGCATCCATGATGCGTTCGCGCGGCTGTCCATCCGGCACGGTCAGGAATGGAATGGGCTGCTCAAGCTCGCCATTCTTCCAGGCCCATTGCACCGCCGCCTTCACGGCTCCTAGCACCCGCTTGATCGTGCCGCGCTGGTAGTCGTCCGCCTCCATGCGCCGGATCAGGGCGTGTTGCGCGTCCAACGTGAACTCGCCAACGCTCAAGCCTTCCTGCATCCGCTCAAGGGCAAGGAACAGGTTGCGACGCTGCACCCCTGCCCCGGCCGTGTGCTTCCCATGCTTCTCCATGTAGCGAGCGAACACGTCACCCATCAGCACGTCCCGCGGCTGTTGCGCCGCCCGGTCCCCGTGGAGCGTGACCCATCGGGCAAGGGCGAGGCGGGCGGCTGCAAGGTCGTCAGTGCCAAGCGATGCGCGGCTTGTTTGTCGGCTTGCGACATCGAACCATGTGCGGCACCAGACGGGCGAGTTGGGCCGCTTGGAGAGCCAGTAGTCGCCAACTTGGCCGGGGCGGTCACTCCGCTTTCGCATGGCTTCACGTCCCTGGCTTCAAGGTAGGCGGTCAAATGGCTTTCACGGTAGCGCGGGCGGCTGGCAATCAGCACGTAGCCAATCCGCCCCTGCTTCCGAAGCCGTCGCAAGGTATGAACTGAGCACGTTAACCGCTTAGCGGCCTCGCTCTCGGTCAGCAGCGGCGGGAACTGGATCAACTCGCTCACCCTGCCCCGCCGTTCTGATTGCTGCCAGCGTCGGGCAGGCCCGTGCCAGTCGGCCCCGGCGAAGGCCCCAGGTGCGGCATCCCCTTGCCATCGGCAGGCCAGCTAGGAGCATTGCCAGGCCGCAGTGCCTCGCCGCCGCTATGGGCAGGCAAGCCCAAGCCGCGGCGGGCATCGTTGGGCGTCAGGAAGCCCGACTGCACCCCGGCAGAGAACGCGCCCACTTGGCCGGCAAACGAGCCTCGCATCAGCCCGGCCATGTCGAGTTGCAGATGCAGGCCCGGCGGCAGCACGGCATCGGCAAACTCTTGCTCAATTACGGCCACGATGGGCGCAAGGGCGAGCTGGGCGAACGCCGCCAGCAGCTCCTCGTACTTCTGCGCATTCTGGCCGGGATGGAGTAGCCCAACAGGGATGTTGAACAGCCTTGCAACCTCAGTGACCGAGAATGCCCGGCTCCCCAACAGCTCGGCATCGCCTGGCGTGATGGACAAGGGATTGTAGCTGAACGGCCCTTCAAGGAGCATCGTTTTGCCGGTGTTGCCGGCCCCCCGCAGCTCGGTCAGCCGCGCCTTGAAGCGGTCGCGCTGGGCATCGGTCAGCACCTCGCCGCCCGTGGACAGGAAGCCGGACAGGTTCAGGCCGTTCGCCCACAAGGCTTGCGCCGCGGTTGCCAGGTCGATGCCTTCCTTCACCACGCCAGCGGCCCGGCTCAGCACAGAGCGCCCGATAATACCCGTCTCGGATCGCGCCTTGAGATGCATCACGTCGCCGTCCAGCAGCCGCCGCGGCAGGCCCATCAGCTCGGCCTCCGGCGTCGTATTCAGGAGGTCGAACACCAGTCGCGGCCCATCGGCTGAGCGTATGACGTTCGGCGCGATCCAGGGCCACGGTATAGGCATCAATCCGACAACAGCGCCGCGCCCGTCGCGTTGGCGCATCGCCACGCCGTTGCCTTGCACCAGCATCGCCGCCGCCATGGTCGCCACGAAACCAGGCCATGCCTGCCAGCGGTTCGGCCGCGCCAGCAATGCCCATGCCGTTGCAGTGTCCGGCGCCGGCACCTGCCCGTCTGGCGCATCCATGGTCAGGGTCGCCGGCAAACTGGCGAGTGACCCGGTAATCAATTCGATGGCGCCAAGGACTGCCGAAAGGTTCTCTGCCAGATGGGGCGAAACCTCCGGCACCGAGCCGCTGCTCAGATTGGCGAACCCCCATCCGTCGCTGAGCCGTCCGCCGCTGTATCGCTTCTCGACTGGTGCCAAAACAGGCTCTACGCGAGCCACAGGACGCGCAGGGCGGCGGAACAGCCCCATGACTACCCAATCCCCAGGATAGTCAGCAGCCGCTGCCGGCGTGCGGCCTCATGCTCTCCGGCGGCACGGGCACGGACAGCCACGCTGGTTCCTGAATATGCAGGCCAGGCACTCACGATGCTGACCTCCAAAAGCGACACGGCCCGCAGCTCTCTCCGCGTCCCCGCCCACCTGTCACCATCGGGCGGCACGGTGAAAGCGAATGAGCAGCCTCCAACCGTGCCGCTCCGCACCATCTCCAACGCATCGTTTGCCGCCGTAGTGTTCGGCAACTCGGCAACCTCGAAGTAGAGGCCGCGGCCGTTCTCAGAGACCTGCAAACCCGACCGGGTGCGGCTCAAAACCTTCGTGGGATCGTGATCCGCGAGCAGCAGCAGATCGGTGTTGTCCGCCAGGCTGGCCGCGAAGCAGCCTGGCAGCAGCACTTCGGTGAAGCTGTCCGCTATGCGGGCCTCCTGATGGAAGGTTGCCGCATACCCGGACAGCCCCCGCCGCCCGGCGGCGCGCAGCTCGACGCCTGCCAGCCGGGTTTCTGTGCCGTCAGGAAAGCGGGCTACGTTCACGGGATGATGCCCGTGATGCGAGCCATGGATTGCGGGCGGACAAGCAGCACGTCGGCGCGGAGCCAGCTCACGAAGCCGACCTGGCCGGTGTCGGCAAACCGCTCATTCAGCACAGAGACCTGCAACGCCGTGCGCAGGCCAACAAACACGTCGCTGAAATCGCCCAGGACGATGCTGGAAGCCGCGTTGCTGGTGCCCTGAGTCTCCGTGATGGAGGCGCTGGTCGTGGTCAGCAGCGGGATACCGGCAAGGCGCGGCGGTGTGGTGAGCGGCTGGCCACCGGCATCGGCGAAGCCATAGACCGCACGTGCAGTCCGGGGCGCCGCGACCATCGCGCTCACGGTGCCGGCGTTGACGGCTTCCAGGGCTGCAACCGCATCCAGCATGGGCGCCCAATTCGTCAGCTTGCCGCCGTTCGTGCCCATGGACACGGCCTGGATGCCCGGCGTGCTGGCGATGCCAAGCGGCTGATTGGCGGTGCCGCTGCCGAACATGACGGCGCGATCCAGCGCCAGGGCAGCGGAGGCAGCGAACACCTCGCGAAGTACGCTGTCAGTGTTCTGGCCGTCTTCCAGCAGTTCGCGGGAAACCTTCGTGAGAAGCGCCCAGCTTTTCGCCGTCAATGACACCTGATCGAACGCTGGCTCGCCCTCGGCAATGGGCGCATTCTCCGCACGCCATGCGCCAACGGGATCGGCGATCAGTCGGGCAAACCGCAGCGTTTGCGAGTTCATCGGCACCGTGCGGGCGCCGGCCCGGAAAGCAACCGACTTGGCGCGCAACAGGTCGATGATGCCGGCGGCCAGCGGCGTCGGGACGATTGCCCCGCCCGTGCCGATGGTCGCCTCTGCCAAGGCGCGGCGTTCGGTATCGTTCTGCGGGCCAAGATACAGCGCGCGGAGGAACTGGCCGAAGCTGACGTCGGCGCCGCGCTGCTCAGCCGGTGCGAAGCTGGCCAGCCGGTGCCTGGCTTCCAGCACGGGCACGCGGGCGCCGTCCTGGCTGACCAGAACCGCGCCGTCGAACCCCTCGGGCTGCACTACATCGCGCCCGTTGAAGCGGACGGTGCGGCCCTCGACCGGGGCACCGTTCAGCGGTGTGCCCGCGGCCCGGCGGTCGAGGTCATCAATTGAAGCCTGCCGGCGTTGTTGAGCTGCCAGCACGCCCTTCTCGGTCGTGAGGGCGTCCGCTTCGGTAGTCAGGGCGTCCCATCGGGTCTGCGCATCAGCAGCTAGCAGACTATGGCCAGCCGCATCACTGAGGGCCTGCATTTCGGTTCTAATTGCCGCACACCGGATCTCGATAGCATCCTGACGGGCCTGCGCTTCACGCGAAGTCATTCTTTAATTTCCTTCATGGGATTAGCCGCCATCTCGGCGGGTGTGGTGCGGGCCTTGATCGCCTTTCTTGGAGGCTGATCCCCCTGCCGGCTGCTCGAGGCGATCTTCGCTGCCCGACTGGCCCGCAGGAGCCGTCTCAAGTCGCGGGCAGGGGTATTCTGTCGGGCGTCCGTCAACGGGACCGGACGCCTCACGGCGCTCGAACGGGTGCCCATGCCGTTGGGGTGGACGCGGATCATCGCGCCTCTTTCGCCTCGGCCAGCCGCTGCTCGACGTTCTTCACCAGCTCGTTGAGGTCGATCACAGCAGCCGCTTCGAGGCCCATCAAAGCGCGCACCAGCAACGGCGCATCCGGGCCTGTGATATTCAGCAGCTTGGCCGCGGTGCCATGCGCGATCAGGAACGTCAGGCCGCTCGGGAATAGCTGCCCAGGCCACCGCGCCGGCTGTCCAGGCAACGGCCCGTCGCTACTGTCCGAAAAGACGATTGCCGCCTCAGTCGCCGCCCGCGGCTGCCATCCCAGCGACACGAGCCGGGCAGTAACGGCGATCTGCATAACGCGGTCGCGGCTGTAAAGGATTGGATGACCCTGCCCGACGTGCTCGCGTTCTTCCGCAAGCAGCAGGATCACCTGCGGCTGCCGCGACACCCAGTTCTTCAGCACATTGACGGTCACGCCGGCAGCGTGGGCAGCCTCTGCGGTCGAGTAGTAGGGCACATGCGGCTCAGGTTCGTTCATTGCAGCTTCCTATTGCCGATCAATAGGTATGTCTCACGCTTGAAAAGTGCAAGGTGACACTACAAATTATTATACGTGTTTTACTGAGGAACAGCCAAATGCCCGCACCCGAAGCCGAAGTTGCAGACATCGTTAACCATTTTTTGGCGCTAGTGCGGGAGATCGGAAGAGCACACGTCTGAACTCCAGT
>CAHJXG010000314.1 GCA_903644035.1 Rhodospirillales bacterium | reverse complement strand
GCGGGCCTGGGCGCCGGGGCCGCGCCCGGCTCCGGCGCGATGCGGCGCTCGATCCGATCCCACAGATCGGCAGGCGGCGCTTCGGGCGGCGCCAGCTGGGTCAGCGGGGCCAGGCGCAGTTCCCAATCAGCCACGGCCCCGGCGAGCACCGGGTCGGTCGCCACCGCCTGCAGGACCAAAGCCGCCTCATGCGCGCTGAGGGTGCCGAGCACGTACTCCGCGGCGAGCGCCTCGCGTTCCGCGTCCGACCTGAAGGGGATGCTGCCGCTCACGACAGGCACTTCTTCAACGAGAGCAGGCCACGGCGGATCCAGGTCTTCAAGGAGCCAAGCGGCAGGTCCAGCCGCGTCGCGATCTGCGCATGCGACAGGCCGTGGACGAAGGCGAGCACGATGAAGCTCCGCGTCCGCCCGTCAAGCTCGGCGAGGCAATGGCGCAGGCGCGCGCTGTCCTCGTGGGCGGTCAGCTGCTCGATGACGTCGGGTTCGACGGGTTGATCGCCGAGCGCCGGGTCGCCGGTCGGCTGCTCGCGCCCGCGTGCCCGCGCGATGTCCAGTGCGGCATGGCGCACGATGGAGGCGATCCAGACCTGGGCATTGCCGCGCGCCGGGTCGAACTGCGCCGCCCGTTCCCAGAGCCGGAGAAAGGCGCTCTGCACCGCGTCCGACGCCGCCGGGCGGTCGCGCAGGATGGCCATCGCGATGCCGAACAGGCGGGTGCCCTCCTGGTCATAGATGACGCGGAGCGCCGAACGGCTCCCGCCCGCAATCGCGATGAGATGCGTATCAAGCGGCGCGTCGTGATCCATCGCGGCCGTTACGTCACGGGAAGCCGAATGGATGCAGCGCTAACTTAACAGTGAACACATACCCGCGTCAGCCAAGCTCCATGGGCCTGCCCGTCAAGCGGCGTCGGACAGGTCCAGCTCGGCCATCATCTCCGCCATCCGCCCGGGGTCGGAGCACGCCAGCAGTATGCCGGAGAAGCCGTCCTGGCAGCCGGCCAGCAGGAGCGTGCGCGGCATCAGGCCTTCCGGCGCATCCCCCGCGCCGATCTCGGCCACGTCGGGCCGCCCGCGCAGAGCGTCGAGCAGGGGGTCCAGTTCGGCCACGGTTCCAAACAGGAAGCGGTGGGCCGGCCACTCGGCGCCGTCATGGCGCCGCCCCGCCGCCGCAGGGAGCGACATGGCCGCCAGCTCCTCCCGGCTGGTGAGGTCGTGGAACAGTGCCAGCGCCGCCGTGCGCGCCGGGGCGGACAGGGCGAGGCTGTCGGCGGTGGCCTCGATTTCGACGGGAGACGCGGCGGACAGGATGGGCATGGCTCAACTTCCGAAATGCTGCAATCCGACATTAACGGCCCCATGCTCGATCCGTTCCGGCCCCGCGCCGAAGATGGGTGCGATTGTCAGCCGGCGCCGGCCCATGCCAGGATCGCCGGGACGACCTTGGAGGCGAGCCTTTGTCGGGAACCGATCCCGTCGTGACGGCCACGACGACGCATCTTCAAGGGCGCTTCGTCATGTCGGCGCTCGGGCAGCCTTTCGTCGCCGACCAGGCGGCCAAGCACGGCGGGCCGGGCGGCGCGGCGGGTGCGGCCGAGCTGTTCCTCGCGTCGCTGCTCGCCTGCGCGTTCGGCATCATGCAGCGCACGGCGCGCGAAGGGGGGCTGCCGCTGCAACGGATCGAGGCGGACGCGAGCTACACCCTCGTTGCAGAGGACCGGACGCGGTTCCAGCGCATCCGCATGGCGTTCACCGTGACGGGCCTCCCGCAGGCCGGAGCGGAGGCGCTGGTGGCCGCCTTCACGGCGCAGTGCCCGATCTACAACACCGCCGCCCGGACCACGCCCACCGAGATCACGACCACCATTGCCTGAACCAGGAGGCGGCCCGATGGACCAATCCCCCGCATCGCCGCGGCACATGCATTTGGCGGCCTTCGTCAGCGCCGGGCCGGTGTCGGGCACGCATGGCGGCTGGCGGCACCCGGCGGCGGACCGCAACATCTTGGCGGCCAGCTACTACGCCGGCGTCGCCCGCACGCTGGAGCAGGGCTGCTTCGACCTGCTGTTCCTGGCCGACATCCTCGCCATCCCCGACCGGCTGCACGATTCCATGGACAGCCAGCTCCGCTACGGGGCGCTGGGCGCGCTGCGGCTCGACCCGCTGCTGGTGCTCGCCTCCGTCGCCGGCAGCACGCGCCACCTTGGCCTGGCCTGCACGGTGTCCACGACATACTACCCGCCGTACCAGGTGGCGCGGGCGCTCGCGACGCTCGACCACCTCAGCGCCGGGCGGGCAGCCTGGAACATCGTCACGTCCTTCCAGCAGGCGGAGGCGCGCAACTTCGGCCTGCAGGAGCACCTGTCGCGCGAGGACCGCTACGACCGTGCCGACGAGTTCGTGGAGGTCTGCGGCAAGCTGTGGGACTCCTGGGCCGATGACGCCCTGGTGCTCGACCCGGTGGCGCCGATGTTCGCCGACCCGGCGAAGGTGCGCCGCGTGGACCACGAGGGCCGCTACTTCCAGGTCCGCGGGCCGCTCAACGTGAGCCGCAGCCCGCAGGGGCGCCCGGTCTACGTCCAGGCCGGCGCGTCCGACCGGGGGCGCGACTTCGCGGCACGCTGGGCCGAGGTCGTCTTCATCACGCCGCCCTCGATCGAGGCGGCGAAAAGCGCCCGTGCCGACCTGCGCGCCCGCGCCGAGAGGTTCGGCCGCGATCCCGACAGCCTGAAGGTGCTGCCGGGCGTCTGCCCGGTCGTGGCGGAAAGCCGCGGCATCGCCGAGGAGCGCCGGGCGCTGCTGCAATCCCTTTCGGCGGCGGAGGCCGGGCTTTCGACGCTGGCCTACCACCTCGACGCCGACCTGTCGCAGTTCCCGCAGGACCAGGTGCTGCCCGCGATGGAGGTGTCCGGCGTGCAGGGACACTACAAGGAGGTCGCCGAGATGACCCGGAAGACTGGGATGCCGCTGTCGAAGCTGGGCCAGCAATACGGCGCCGGCCGGCACGCCAGCGGCTTCACCGGCACCGCGGCCGACATCGTGGACACCATGGCCGCCTGGCACGACGCCGGCGCGTGCGACGGCTTCATGTTCCAGGTTCCCTGGGTGCCGGGCGGGGTCGAGGACATCGTCCGCCTGGTCATCCCGGAGCTGCAGTCCCGCGGCCGCTTCCGCCGCCGCTACGCGGACGCCACGCTGCGCGGGCATCTTGGCCTGGCACGCCCGCCGGCGTGACGGGTTGCGGACACCCTGGCGGCCGGGTCTTGGCGGCTGCCGCGAATTAGGCGACCATCGCCGCATCCACCATCTGGAACCCTGCGACATGCGCCTCGCTGCCGCCCTGCTTGCCATTGCCGCTGCCGCGGCGTCCTGCCCGCCTGGGGCACGGGCCGCCGACCCGAGCCTCCCCGTGCTGGTGCCGATCACCGGCTTCCTCGCGGTCGAGGGGCGGAGCCAGCGGAACGGCGCCGTCCTTGCGCTCACCACCCAGCCGCCCGGCCTCAAGGTGCAGCACGAGGTGTCGGACACCGGCACCAGCCCGGAGGTCGCGGTCAACGCGCTGGAGCGTGCGGCCGGCGACCCGTCCACCATCGCGGTCGTGGCGCCCATGCTGGGCACGCAGATGCTGGCGATGCTGCCGGTCGCGCTGGAGGCCAAGCTGCCCTTGCTGACCATGAGCGGCACCGCCGCCATCACGCAGAAGGGCAATCCCTACGTGTTCCGCTTCTTTCCCGACGACGGCGTGACCAAGGCGGCGCAGGTCCGCTTCGCCGCGGAGGAGCGGGGCCTGCGCCGCCCGGCGCTCATCACCCAGACCACCGCCTATGGCCAGAGCGGCCGGGAGGAGATCCTGCGCCTGCTGCGCGAGCGCGGCATCACCCCGGTCTATGAGGACGCGCTGGACGTCTCGGTGCGGGACATGACGCCCGTGCTGGCAAAGGCGCGGGCGGCAGGCGCGGATTCCCTGCTGCTGCACCTGCACGGCGGGCCGACGGCGCTGCTGCTCAAGGCCGCGGCGGCGATGGGCGCGGGGCTGCCGGTCATCGCCGGGTCCGGCCTGTCGCAGCCCAGCACGCTCGCGCTGCTGGA
>CAHJXG010000313.1 GCA_903644035.1 Rhodospirillales bacterium | reverse complement strand
AGGCCGGCGCGTCGGCGTCGCGCGCAGCGAGCGCCGCGCCAAGCCCAACGAGGGCCAACCCCGCCGCACCCACCCGGTTCGCGTCCAGGATGGCCAGCAGGTCATCCTCGGCATTGGCCCGCAGGCCGCCCAGCACGGCCGCCCCGGCGCCGAGAGCCAGCAGCGCCGCCGCCCATCCGCCGGGCATGGGGCCGCAAAGGTCAAGCAGCACGCGGACGAGCACATAGAGCGCGACCGTCGCCATGCCGCCGGACAGCAGCGCGCTGTCCGGCTCCGTCTGCAGGGAACCCCGGGCGGGCCATGCCAGCTGCGACGCGGCGCCCAGCAGCGCCAAGAGCAGTATGGCCGCCACCTGCGGGCCGTCCCGCGGTGCGGCGCGCATCGCGGCGAAGCGCAAATCCAGCACGGCATCCGGCGGTGTCAGCAGCGCCACCATCGCGACCAGGCACAGGACGCCGCAGGCGGCCGATCCCAGGCCCGGCCGGGCCGGGTCCGATCCCCGGGCAGCGGCCGCGGCAACGCCGAAGCACAGCGCCAGGGTGAACCCGTCCGCTGCAAAGGGCGTCAGGATCATGGCGCCGGTCGCGACGGGCAGCAGCGGGTGCCCGCCGTTCACCGCCGCCGCGGCGCCGGTGGCGCACAGGAGCAGCGCGAACACGGCCGATAGCGCGTCGCAGGACCAATGCAGGCCCCCGGTCGGCCCGATCGCCACCACGATGGCATCGGTCCATTCCCCGGACAGGCCCAGCACCGCGAGGACCACGCCAGCCATGCAGCCGGCCCAGCTTGCCGCCCGGATCAAACGGACGGTCGCAACAGGTCGGCGGCAGCCAAAGCGCCTACTCGCCGCCCGGCACCGCACGGGTCCGGATCGCAGGCGCCGGCAGCGGTTCGGCGGTGCGGGTGTGTCGGGCGAAGTGGGTCATGCTTCCTCCGGCCCGTGGCATCCGGGACTTCGGCAACGATAGGGCGTCCCCTCCAGGGATGGCAACGCCTCGCGTCATATCCGGCGTTGACCGGGACCGCTTCGGGCCGGATGCTGCACGGCAACACCCCATCCCAAGGACCGGCCCATGCGACTCCGCCCATCCCTGCTTGCCGGCGCCGTGCTGCTGTGCGCGGCGTCGGCCCAGGCCAAGACCCTCGTCTACTGCTCCGAAGGCTCGCCGGAGAACTTCAGCCCGATGCTGAACACCACCGGGACGACGTTCGACGCGAACCGTCCCGTCTATGGACGGCTGCTCGACTTCAAGCCCGGCGAGACCGCCATTCAGCCCGGCCTGGCCGAGCGGTGGGACGTGTCCTCCGACGGGAAAGTCTACACCCTGCACCTGCGCCCGGGCGTCAAGTGGCACAGCAACGCGGCGTTCAAGCCGACGCGCGACTTCAACGCCGACGACGTGCTGTTCACCTTCAACCGCCAGGGCAAGGAGGACCACCCGTTCCACAAGGTGTCCGGCGGCTCCTACGACTACTACGGCGACATGGGCCTGGCTAAGCTGATCGCCGCCATCGACAAGGTCGATCCCCTCACCGTCCGCTTCACCCTGACCGAGCCTTCGGCGCCGTTCCTGCCGGACCTCGCGATGGCGTTCGCCGCCATCCAGTCTGCCGAGTATGGCGACGTGCTGCTGCGCGCCGGCAAGCCCGAGCAGATCGACCAGGTGCCCATCGGTACCGGCCCGTTCAGCTTCGTCGCCTACCAGCGTGACGCCACCATCCGCTACCGCCGGTTTGACCAGTTCTGGGGGCCAAAGACGAAGCTCGACGCGCTGGTCTACTCCATCAACAAGGACCCGGCGGTGCGGCTGGCGAAGCTGCGCGCCAACGAGTGCCAGGTGTCGGCCTACCCGGCGCCGGCGGACCTGCCGGGCATCCGGTCCGATGCGTCCTTGACGCTGATGGAGCAGCCGGGCCTCAACATCGGCTACCTCGCCTTCAACAACCAGAAGAAGCCGTTCGACGACAAGCGGGTGCGGCAGGCGCTGACCATGGCGATCGACCGGAAGGCGATCATCGGCGCGGTGTACCTCGGCGCCGGGCAGCCGGCCAAGAACCTGATCCCGCCCACCATGTGGTCATACAACGACGCCGTGCAGCCCTGGCCGTTCGACCCCGCGGCGGCCAAGAAGCTGCTGGCGGATGCCGGCTTCCCCGAGGGGCTGGAGACCGACCTGTGGGCCATGCCGGTGCAGCGGCCCTACAACCCCGACGCGCGCCGCATCGCTGAGCTGATGCAGTCCGACCTTGCCAAGATCGGCGTCAAGGCGCGGATCGTCAGCTATGAGTGGGGCGAGTATCGCAAGCGCATCCAGGCCGGCGAGCACATGGCGGCGATGTTCGGCTGGACCGGCGACAACGGCGACCCCGACAACTTCTTTGTGCCCCTCGCCGGCTGCGCCGCGGCCCGGCCCGGCGGCGGCGGCGCATCCAAGTGGTGCAACCAGGAGTTCGACGCCCTGGTGAACAAGGCCGCCACCCTCACCGATCAGGCCGAGCGCGCCAAGCTGTATGAGCAGGCCCAGGTGATCATGCGCGAGGAGGCGCCGTTCTTCATGATCGCGCACTCCGTCGCCTTCCAGCCGATGCGCAAGGAGGTCACGGGATATGTCATGAGCCCGTTGGGAACCCATGATTTCGCCCAGGTCGATATCCAGTAGTCCCCACGCCCCGTGCTCCGCCTCCTGGCCCGGCGGCTGGCGCTGATCGTCCCCACCTTCATCGGCGTCACGCTGCTGGGCTTCCTGCTGATCCACTCGATCCCCGGCGACCCCGTAGAGGTCCGCGTCGGCGAGCGCGGCATCTCGCCGGAGCGCCTTGCCTACTTCCGCCACGAACTGGGCCTCGACCAGCCGCTGTGGAAGCAGTTCCTCGACTACCAGGGGCAGCTCCTGCGCGGCGACCTCGGCCGCTCCGTCGTGACGCAGGAGAGCGTGTGGGCCGAGTTCAAGACCTTCTTCCCCGCCACGCTCGAACTCGGCGTCTGCGCGCTGCTGTTCGCCATCGTGCTCGGCCTGCCGCTCGGCGTGATGGCGGCGGCGCGGCGCGGGTCGGCGCTGGATTACGGGCTGATCGGGCTGTCCGTCACCGGGGCGTCGATGCCGATCTTCTGGTGGGGGCTGATGGCGGTGCTGGTGTTCTCGGTCGCCCTCGGCTGGACCCCGGTCTCGGGCCGCATCGACGACCTGTTCTACATCGAGCC